>NZ_JACJOQ010000509.1:0-8827 GCF_014695635.1 Coleofasciculus sp. FACHB-712
GCGCGATCGCTGTGAGCGCTCTCTTGCGGATCGGAGTTCAATTGGCTGCTGGGTTCATATTTCTTTTGAACTTCTTCCAGCTGCTTAGTAATTTGATTAATTCTTTGCTTAACCGTCTGAAAGTCAATATTGCGCCAATGAATAATCGTATTTTTTACTTTTTTCTGTTCTCTGTCAGCCACAGCTTGCATTCGCCCCCCTTCACAAATTTTTTTTAACCTGTCTTGTAAATTAATGTAACTTGTGATACGGAACAGTCCACTCCGTCTTGCGGAGGAAGCCAAAGTAAATATCTCCGTATCTTGTACCATTTTTAAGTCGGCGGTTTCAACCACGTCTAAACCGCTGAAACCCTTGCACAATCGGAGGTCGGGTAGAGCGTAAACGTAGGTGTGTTCGTGCCGTAAGGCTTGAGCTTTCAAGGGAGAGTAGCAGGGTAAACTGCCCTAGTGCTGGGTAACGCGCAACTCAATCGCCATGCACCCCGCGCCCAGAGGTGGCTCCCCAGCCTACACATCCGCGATTTGGATTAGTTTTTCACGAGAGCTTAAGATCGTTGTTGTTTCTTGTTTGCAATCGATGGACTTCTTAACCCCCCAATAAATTGGGGGGTTGGGGGAATCAATAATGTAGCGCCTCACAACCCAAATGGTATTCGTTTGTGTAGTCGCGACTTTAGTTGTCAGGCGTTTTTATTGAACCCAAAAAGTGAATTGGATTGACGAGAAAACATCTATTAAGCCTTTTTATAGATGCGGATATAGTCAACATCCAAGTAAGTCGGAAATGGGGTGGTGGTGAGAGGACATCCCGCAAAGCTGTTGCAGCTACCCACGAGATTGCCCACCGCCAGAACCATTGGAAAAGCATCAAACTTTTGCGTGGTGGTAAACTTTTGCACGCCATCGACGAGCCATGTCAAGCGTCCGGGTTCCCAAATTACAGTGTATTCATGAAAGTCGTCGGTGTAGTTAGTTTCGTACAGCTTGGAAACTTCTGACTTCTTTTTACCATCCAGCAAATAGTGCTGCGTAAAAATATTTTCGTTAGGGATGTTTCCCCTAAGTTCAGCAAAGTCGATTTCCGGAGGCCATTTAAAGTCCTGTCGCCACAGCGAAATGTAACCTTGGGTACCTTCTCCCTTTTGAAAACGCGCCCGAACTACCCAACGCCCGTAGGTTTGAGCCGTAAGTTGGGTAAACCCGCCTGCGGTATAAGGAAACGTGACTCCATCCTTAGTGATGGTTTCCTTGGCAATCTTGAGGCGCAAGAGTCCGTTTTGTACAATCAGTGCTGAGTTTCCATTCCACCAGGAAACTGCTCCTGCTGTACTCGGTTTACCCCAGTATCGAACGTAATTCGCTTTATCGAGAGAAGTTGAGTTGAACTCATCTGCGAAGGTAAGAGTCCAACCCGGAATATTCGGAGCGCTTCCGGTCGTGGCAGTGATTGCAGAACCTGTTTGGCTCAGGCTCAATATTGGCACGAGCGGTAGCACAAACAGGAACAAAAACACAAGAATTCTTTTCATTTCGATCGTAACGAATTGTTCATGGCTGTTCCTTGCAGGGGATCAGCCTATTTACTCTTCTGACTTGTTGCGATCGCACCGGACACTATCAGGAACCGCCTGCTTGTCTGGGTAATGCTAACTGTCAAGGAATATATTGTTGTTTACGAGTAGTAACTAGATTTCACTCTCAAGAAGCTTCCGTAAATACTTGATAGAAATGTAGTAATATTTAAACAAATTAAGTAGAAATACTTCGATTAATCGCTCAATAATTTGTTGGTTGAAGCAGCCCCAGAGAGCAGCTAGAGTATCTAGCTAAGAAAATCAGCAAGATAAAGACCCAAATTAAATTTCATAGCTGCTAAATTTCAGTTGAAATGACGTTCTTTTTAATGGCAACAAAGCCATGTTGATAACTAAACACGACTCAGAAGCGGTTATACAGCACCCTGCTTTGGCATTCGCAGGCTTGCTATGGTGATTTCAGGTAAATATGAATTCCCACCCTATGACACAGCCCTTTCTGCCCAGGGTTTCCGTAATTGTCCCTATCTACAATGGTGAGGCGGACTTGCCAGACTTAATCGACTGCTTGCGATCGCAAACTTACTCTGCTGAGTCTGTCGAATATTTGCTGGTCGATAATAATAGTTGCGATCGCACTGCCACCCTTCTCCAGTCAGCCGCCTCCTCAGCCGCCGCTGACGGCTTAACCATTCGCCCGATTGCGGAAAACCAAATCCAAAGCTCTTACGCGGCTCGAAACGCCGGAATTCGGGCATCAACGGCTGAAATTTTTGCCTTTACCGACGCCGATTGTCGTCCTCAACCGCACTGGTTGGCAGACTTGATTGAGCCGTTTGCCAATCCAACGATTGGCATCGTCGTCGGTGAAATTATGGCATTGCCAGGGAACACCCTGTTAGAACAGTACGCTGACCGAGAAAATGTTTTGTCTCAAAAGCATTCTTTAGCAAATCCGTTCTGTCCTTATGGTCAAACGGCTAACTTGGCAATTCGGCGGAAAGCTTTGGAACAGGTAGGTTTGTTTCGCCCTTATCTAACCACTGGCGGCGATGCTGACATCTGTTGGCGCATCCAACGCGAAAGTGACTGGCAATTGCATTTTGCGCCAACTGCTATTGTCCGCCACCGTCACCGCTCCACGTTCCAGGAACTTCAAAGTCAATTGCGTCGCTATGGTCGCTCAAATCGATACTTGCACGAACTGCATGGTGTCAAGCTGACAGCAAACCTGAGTGCAAAGGAATATCTATACCGATTGAGTCGGTGGTTGGTCAAGGAAGTGCCGGTGACAGGTGTGAAAGCGATCGCGGGGAAAGCCGCGCTTGTAGACTTGTTAAGGACTCCGATTAATTTGATCAATGTCCGCGCGAGAGCCGCAGGGCAAAATGAAGCTAGGCTTCCAGAAGCAGCCAAAGTAATTGAGTGGCTGGAAAAACCCCAGGATGTGGAAGTAAATCCATGAAAATCCACCAACGCCACGCATGGCCTGATACGGCTGAGGAAGCGATCGCTATTCAGCAACAACTGAGCAAAGAAGTGATTACTTCAGACCAGTTGGAATCGGTGCAGTATGTCGCCGGGGTCGATATGGGTTTTGAGGAGTCAGGTACCATTAGCAGAGCAGCCGTTGCTGTTCTGAGTTTTCCAGATTTACAGTTACAAGAGCAAGCGATCGCCTTCCGTCCCACTACGTTTCCCTACATTCCCGGATTCCTCTCCTTCCGAGAAATTCCAGCCGTGCTAGACGCCTTAGAAAAAGTCAGCATCACGCCTGACTTAATCCTCTGTGATGGTCAGGGGATTGCCCATCCCCGCCGATTTGGCATCGCCTCCCATCTCGGAGTTCTAATCGACCTTCCCACGATTGGCGTTGCCAAATCTTTGCTCGTTGGTAAGCATGATGAGTTGCCAGTTGAAAAAGGCGCATGGCAACCGTTGCGGTATCGCCGCGAAATCATTGGCGCAGTATTGCGGACGCGCACGGGTGTAAAACCCGTTTATGTTTCTAGCGGACATCGGGTGAGTCTAGAAACGGCGATTGATTATGTGATGCGTTGCACTACGAAATATCGCTTACCAGAGACAACTCGCATTGCTGATAAATTGGCGTCAAATCGATAATGCAAGCTTGAGGGGGATGCGATCGCCGTACAGATTGGTTGCCTAGGGCGATCGCTTCATAGAGTGTCTCAATATAAGCCTTAAATTCAATTCCTAACTTAAACCAATTCTTCTTTTACTTTGATGCCATTCTTCTTCACAATATAAGCGGGAACGCCGACGACCACACAGTTATCAGGAACATTTTTAACGACAACTGCGTTAGCTCCAACCGTAACATTGTTCCCTATCGTTACTCCGCCAATTACTTTAGCACCGGCAGTAATGCGGACATTATCCCCGATTTTTGGACGACTGGTTTTATCTCTATAACCAATTGTCACCTGTTGATTAATCCAGCAATTTTCGCCCATGTCTGCCATAATGATTGTGCTGAAGCCATGCTGGATAAACAGTCCAGGACCAAAAGTAGAAGATGTATCGATAAAAAGGTAAGGACAAGATTTATAAAAATAACTGAATAAATACATAAATATCCTGGCGGATAAGTTTCCTTTAAATAATCGATGATAATACAAGTTCCTAAATTCTTTTTGACGATCCAGCAAAGAAAGTAAATTTCCTAAGTTTGATTCGCCTTTCCAGCCAAATACGTTTACCCAACGCTTTACATCTGCATCAATAATTTCTTTTTCGCTGGTTAAAAAGAAAGGAATTAACAAAGGAGAAACCAAAATTATTCCTAGGTTATATAAAGTTTTTCTAAAAAAATCTTTCATGGGTGTTAGAGAGGAAATCTTAGTTAGCGTAAATCATAGCAAAGGTTTTTACGACATACCATAGTTTATTAAGAGGTGTTTCCAATCCGGGGATAATGCTGACTCCAACTAGAATGCAGTCATATTATCAACAATGCAACTACTTCTTTTAGGTTCAATCTAGGCGGTGAGGAGTCAGAAATCATCAACAGGGCAGGAGTTGACGTTTTAAGTTTCCCAACCTTGCAACTAAAAGAGCAAGCGATCGCTAATTGGTATCAACGCCAGCTATAATTTTATATTTTGCTTCCGTTGACAAAATTATTAAACTGTGCAAGCGAGGTGGTTGGTGCCACCATGAATGCCCAAAGTTAAACGAATTATACGAGAACGACATCGGGAACATAGACAAAGTTTGCCCATAAGTAACGCCTTCTCCTGAAGTAAAGTTGAGCAAAGATAGCGGCTCATCGTCATTTCCCGTAGATTTTCGTTTTTTTAAACTTCCTACACAATTTCAGATTTTTCTTCCAGGTCATGTTAGAAATCAGGACATTAAGACTTGAAGCAGTTTATAGAAAGAAACAATATATAAAGGCTAAGCAATATGAATGAATTAACTTTAGAGTGGCAAGAAGCCGGTCGGGGACAAACCCAAACAATTCACGATCGACAAATCGCTAAACATCCCGGTACTATCCGGATCGGTCGTGACCCAGCTCGATGCGATATCGTTTTGACAGATCCCACGGTATCTGGGCTGCACGTCGAAATATTTTTTAACCCACAGCAGCAAAGCTTTTACTTGCGGAACCTGCGAGAAAGTAATCCGCCGCTAGTGGATGGTCACACCCTCATCCAAGGCGAAGTGCCTCTGAGTCAGGGTAGCACGATCTGTTTAGGACAGATAGAAATCCAGGTGACAAAGGTTTCCTTGGCAGTGGTGGGCGTTCCTCCGACGGTTTTGTTGTCACCGCCATCACCTGTAGCAGGCAAACCCGCCCCCACCGCACCTAACCCAGCGGCTGTAACCTATGGTTTGGAATGTTCCAGTTGCCATCGCGTTTCACCGTATAACTTAATGAATTTGGGGTGTCCGTGGTGTGGCACATCCCTAGCAGCAGCATTGAGCGTTTTAGTCACTCCTAGCAGCAACTAATCAACCATGAATCCAGCACCCATGCGCCTTCGCCTCAGCTGGGACGATCCAGGAACGGGAGAACGCAAAGAACCGACGCTGGCAGTTCCAATCGCACTGGGACGGGAATTTAATCAGATGCCAGGGGAAATGAATGGGCATCGCGTCTCCCGATTAACCCTCAATAGTCTCGAGGTTTCCCGCTTCCACGCCCTGATTGATATGGACGCTGGCGGGTTGGTGGTTATTGACCAAAACAGCAGCAACGGCACCTTGATTAATGGACAACGTCAGACGCGCAGTGTTCTGGGGAATGGCGACTCGCTGCAAATTGGCCCTTATTACATCAGCGTTACCTTCGCTGCCAATCCACCTGCGTCGCCCCCCTCTGGCAATTCTCAGATTTTCTTTCACCCAGACACGGATCTCCCTGACCCCAGGATTAGTCATCCGGCACCCCTGCCTCCGCTTGCTTCCCCCGCGCAACCAGGGGGAACGGCAGCGTTTCCTCCACCGGCTTTTCAGGCGCAGCAAGTCGTCGTACAAGACCTCCATGCCACCGGGTTGCGAGTCGATGAAGTGGACTATGCCGCCGTTGGGGGCGGTTTGGGCAGCTTTGTCTGGGTAGATTTATTAAGAATTTACGGGGTGAAAAGCAGTCAGATTGTGGCTTTGGGAATGGAACCCCAACCGTATGCTCGTTACAAGCGGCTGTGCATGAATTCGCAAATTCCTCTGTACGAACGCCTGCGGTCAAATTCAGATTCTTGCCCCGATAATATTTGGGGTTGGCCTAGTTATGCCCTGCGAGAAGCTGGGCACGATTTGCTCAAGGGAAGCATAGGAACAGCATTCGGGTATTTGTGGCAGGTATTTGCCGAACCGGCTTTTGCCCAAACTTATACCCCTCGTGCGGGTAATGTCTTTGACGCCATTGATAGGGAAGCAAAACGGATTGGTTGGGAACAGATGTTTCGTTACGCCAGCGTCCGTTCGATTCGGAAAACTGAGGATGGACGATATGCGATCGCTTATTCTCGTACCAGTGCCAACCAGCGCGACCATGCTTTCTTAATTGCCCGCAACGTACAACTCGCCACCGGCTACCCGGCGATTCAGTTTCTCCCGGATTTGCAAGCTTACCGGGAAAAAACCAATGATTTTAAGTCCGTCGTTAATGCCTACGAAGAACATAACCACGTCTACGAGCATTTAGAGAAATTTGGCGGTACTGTGATGATTCGGGGGCGGGGGATTGTCGCTTCGCGGATCGTACAGCGAATTTATGAAGCCAGGGCAAAAAATCCAAATATCTCGCTGCTACACTTGATGCGATCGCCGAAACCCCAAGGCAACAAGTTTGGGCGATCACAACGGTCTGTTGAAAATCACTACGAATTTCAACCCTTTAACTGGCCTAAAGCCACTTGGGGCGGTGAATTGCGGATAATGCTTGAAAAAGCAGCACCCGAACAGCGAAAGCGCCTACTCGCAGATTGGGGCGGCACCACCACAGCTGACCGTCAGGATTGGCGACGCATGGTTGAAGAAGGCATCCGTCAAGGCTGGTATCAAATTACCTTTGGGGAAGTGGAACGAGTCGAACGCAACCCTCACTCGTCAGGAATTGAGCGCACCGTTACCTATATTCAAGAAAAAGGATTAAAAGGACAAATTCGCCTCGAAGCTGACTTTATCATTGACGCCACCGGACTCGATGCCAAAGTCAAAGCGAATCCCCTCCTGAACGACCTTGTCACCCATTACAAACTCCCCCTCCATGAAAATGGGCGGATAGCTGTTGCCAACAATTTTGAACTTGTCGAAATGCGATCGCCGCAGGGTCGGATGTATGCTGCTGGTGCCATGACCCTCGGTGGGCCTTACGCCGCTGTTGATAGCTTCTTGGGGTTGCAATATGCAGCATTTTGTGCAGTTGATAGTCTGTCGGCAGCTCGTGCCCCTGGAATCCATCGATTGAACTTTTTAAGTTCTTTTGGGCAATGGATAAAATGGGTCGCGAACCAAGCACCGTAAATTTACTAAACTTGCTCTGGGCACTCAACGGATTGTCAGAGTAGATTTCAGCAATATTGCTGATTCATCTAGAAGCGGGCAAGCAGAAAATATAGATAGATACTGAAAGAAAGTTGACTCCATCAATAACTGCCGTCATAGCCCTGAGCGAGCCAAAAATATGCGAGTCCATTGCACTTATCGGAATGGAGGCCATAAAGTGCGAAAACTCAAAATTTTTAACGAAGTTTTACCTGAAGTCAGGCTGTTCAAGTGTAAAGAAGCTGAGATGAGCAGCAGCTACCTTCTAGAAGATTTGACGATGAAGGAAATTGCTGACTACATGGGTTTTGGCTGTATTTCCGACCCCGAAGAAGCAAATGTCATGTCTGAAACGACAGGGTTGCCAATTGTTGGAAATTCTGTGTGGGTGAAATGCCCATCTAAGCTAGAAGTCGGAACAGTCTATGAAGGTCATTTACGCAAGAAAGAAACGTCCGGACTGCCCGAACTGAAGCTTGAAAACTGATGCGGTAAGTGGATTAAAAATTTACCATGACTCCGACACTCTTCGGTCGTTGGCAAACCCGATTATTTCTACTAGCAACACTGGGCACGTTGGTAACGTTGCCCTTTGCTTTGGGCGTCATTGGTCCCGGTGCCGACTCGCTTTTTTTCTGGATACTAGGGTATGTTGCGGTCTTTGGACTCGGCTGGGATCTCCTATATGACTATATCCAGAAATTCCGTTGGGATCGAGATTGGCCTGGAGCTTTACAGTTGCTTGCCGGTATTTGGGAAGCAGTTTTTATCGGGTTGCTGGTGAAAATATTTAGCTTACCGGGTGTAGGACGGGATCTGCCGTTGCAATGGTTTGTGCTGCACTACAGTCTCGTGTGGCTGAGCGTCTATCTGGCGTCGCATACCATCATGCGAATTTTATTTCCGCGTTGGCGTTTCCACGGGGGTCAGTTAATCTGACGAACGTTGCAGCGGATTGAATCCGGTTTATTAAAAAATCTAAAAATTAGCAGGGTTTATTCGGCGTTACACGCTCAAAGAATCATAATGATTCGTAGGGCGGACAACACCACCCTACAAAAAGCCCATGACTCAAGCGATATCGGGGGGCAAATTTCTGGGATTAGAGTTGAAGGAAGGCCAGTGTTGTTGCCGGTGTTCTTTAATCCGGTTCAGCAAATTTTCCCGAAAAATTTCAGCCCCGGTGGTACGATTACCGGGAGTTTCAAAGAAAATCGTGCTATCAACAATATCTCTGCCAACCATTTCAAACAAAATGTGAGTTACAGGTTC
>NZ_JACJOQ010000051.1:0-12658 GCF_014695635.1 Coleofasciculus sp. FACHB-712
GTTGGCGAATCGGGAATTGGGAAGACGCGCCTGCTGGAAGAACTTGCTGCCGTTGTCACGAGCAACGGTCGCGTACTCTGGGGACGCGGGTTTGAGGCGGAAATGCTGCGACCGTATGGAGTCTGGATCGATGCACTGCGGGCGATCGCTCGTGATTCAGGATCGCAATTGCCAGCAGAACTGAGTTCCCTGTTTCCAGAAGTGGAGGGAAGAAGAGATCCGGGCGATCGCTCTCAGCTATTTGATGCGGTAGTCAACCTGCTCTCCCAACTTTCGAGCAATGGCAAACGAATCGTCATTATCCTAGATGATATTCAGTGGCTGGACGAGGCATCTACGGCACTCCTGCATTATGCAATTCGCCTGCTGGGTCATTCCTCCGTTCGGTTTGCCCTCTCTGCTCGTCAACGCGAGTTATCAGATAATGTGCCTGTGTGTAAGCTGGTGCAAGCGCTACGGCGGGAGGAGCGGGTGCAAACCATCTCACTGCCACTATTAAATCAAGCGCAAGTGGTTCAGCTGACTCGCTCGGTGAATATCGATGTTGATGGCAACCGCGTCTTTGTGGATAGTGGCGGGAATCCCCTATTCGCTCTAGAAGTGGCTCGTGCCCTAGCCCAGCATGACACTGCTTATTCTGACAATCTGGAAGCCTTGATTCAAGACCGATTGCGGCAACTCGACGAACCGGCGCGAGAACTTTTACCTTGGGCAGCTGCATTGGGACGAAGTTTCAATCCGACAATCGTGGCACGGGTTGCCGACTATCCCCTCTCTAAATTACTTGTAGCTGTGGAAGAACTGGAGCGGCAGGGGATTATCCGTCCTAGAGCTTTATTAAATAACGAAACTGGCTATGACTTTGCTCATGATGTTGTGCGGAAAGTCGCTTATCACCAGTTGTCAGAACCCCGCCGCAAATTAGTGCATTTGCAAATTGCCCAGGCTTTGAATCGTCTCTCGGTTCCTGACAACGCCCTAGCCAGCGATGTCGCCCATCATGCATCATTAGGCGGTCATGATTCCTTAGCCGCCTCAGCTTTCCAAGCAGCCGCCGAACGTTGTTTGCGCCAGTTCGCGTACTCAGAAGCATCGGAACTGGCTCAACGGGGAATTCAGCATTGCCGGAACCTTGAGAAGACTTTACGGGTTCGACTGCACATCGGGCTGCTAAAAGTCTACGTTCTGGCAGGAGTTACCAGAAATCAAATCCCCCAACTCGAAAATAACCTGCATCAACTGATTGCCGAAGCCAGCGCCCTTGGTTTGAAGGATGAAGAAGCGATCGCGCTAGAAGCTTTGATCGTGCTGAACTACGAGCGAGGTAATCTCATGGGTGTTCGCGAACACTCCCTCCAAGCAGTGAAACGAGGACGATTGGCAAGTCCGGCAACTACCGCCCGAATGCTGGCTCACAGCGGTTGGTGCCTCGCCGAAACCGAACGCGAGATGCCCCGTGCTGAGGCGCTGTTGCTAGAAGCACAGCCGCTTGCCGCGAGAGTGGGACTTGAAATTATCGATATTCCCTGTGGTCTGGGATGCGTGCGCCGTCATGCAGCGGATTTCCCGGCGGCGCGTTCTCTTTTGGAACAAGCATGGCGAATGGCGCAAGCGGAACAGGATCGCTGGCGAGAGTCTGCTTGTTTAACTTATCTGGCGATGACCGAGTTGGAAGCGGGCAATCCGACGATGGCGATCGCTTACTCCGAAGAACTGGCAGCAGTTGCCACAAAAATTAGTGGTGAAGGCAGCGAAGGCCCATTCGCCGTTGCCCTGAGTTCGCTCGCCCGTTATGTTATCGGAGAAATAGGCGCTGAAGAAGCACTTGAGCCAGCATTATCCACCCTGCGTCGGATCGATGCGAACCGAATGCTAGCTTATATCCTGAGCTTTGCAGCGGCAAGGGATTTGGAAAGGGGTCGCGTTGAATTAGCGATCGCTCGCGCTCAAGAAGCACTTCATGCCGCGCAAATTGTGGATCATACCAGTGAAATTGCCCTCGCTGGGGCTGCATTAATTCGGGGAAAGTTAGCTTTAGGCGAACATCAGCGTGCAGCAGAGCTATTTCAAAGCTTACAGCACCAAATTGACCCTCGCGTCTTGAGCGTTCGTGCCCAAACTGCCATCAATCGCTTACCGCAGGATCTGAGGACTAACGCAGAGATCCCCCTTGCGTCCCCCTTAAAAAAGGAGACTTTTCCAGTTCCTCCCAATTTATCGGGGGGTTAGGGGAATCTAGGCTTCAAGTTTTCAGTGCGTAAGTCCTGTATTTAAAAACCTAAATTGCTCAATCAATCAGGAGGAAAATATGGTTCGTGTCCTTGTAGAAAAGATATTTGAGCCACCGATCACCGAACAGAAGTGGAACCACGATCTTGAGATCGGAATACCTTGTCACCGGGCACACAATGTTCATTGGATTCGCTCAATGATGGCACGCGATCGCGCTAAAGTAATTTGCGAATTTGAGGCACCTGATGCTGAGACTGTGCGGAAGTCCTTTCGGAAAGCGGGCTTACCCTTCGCCCGGATCTGGACAGTTGATATTTTGGAACCATCTGTTGGATCAAATGTATCAACCCTGTCTAATTGCTCTTAATCAAAAAACCTTTGTAGTCTCACTTTCAGGTTGAAGAAACAGTAATGATGCGATCGCCCTCACCAATGCCTCTGGCTCCACAGGCTTAGGAATGTGCTGTTGAAATCCTGCGGCGATCGCTTGTTGGTAATCCATCTCGGCAGCATAGGCAGTCAGCGCGATCGCTGGAATGTTTCCTCCTTGGTCTGGTTTCAGACTCCTCACCTTTCGCATCAACATATAGCCATTGATTTCTGGCATTCCAATATCGCTGATGATGACATTTGGCTGGGATTGGCTTAGTGTTGTCAGCGCTGCAACGGCTGAGGCTACGGAGGTAACAGTTGCACCATATTGCTCCAACAGGAAGCACAAAAACTCTCGCATATCTGCATCATCATCCACCACGAGAATTTGTAAGCCAGACAAAGGTAAGGAGTCAAAAGTCAGAACTGAGAGGTTGTCTTTTTCATCCGACTGCCTTTCTCTATAATTCTGCAAACAGGGAAGCTTAATTAGGAAAGTTGCACCTTGTCCTTCCCCCGGACTTGATACACTTACAGTGCCGCCGTGAAGTTCTACGAGATGGCGGACGATTGCCAGCCCTAGACCCAATCCCCCAAAGGTTCGGGTGGTGGTACCATCTTCCTGACGGAAATAATCAAAGACATAGGGTAAGAACTCAGGTGCAATCCCCTTGCCTGTGTCAGTTACGCGGATTTGCGCCTGCGATCCGACCTGCTCTAATGCGATCGCGACCTGTCCCCCAGCCGGAGTAAACTTAACCGCATTGGCAAGGAGATTCCAAACGACTTGCTGCAATCGATTGGCATCACCGGAAACCTGTCCTACGCCCGGTTCGAGGATGGTCTGAATCTGGATAGATTTGGCTTCGGCTGCTAAACGCACCGTCTCGATTGCGGCTTCAATCGTCGATACCAAGTCAACCGGGTAGACGTTGAGGCTCAGCTTCCCTTGCAGGATGCGGGAGACATCGAGCAAATCTTCAATTAATTGGGTTTGTAACTTGGCGTTGCGCTCAATAGTTTCTAAGGCGCGATCGCTGGTTGCAGCATCGAACTTGCGGCTCCGCAGAAGCTTTGCCCAACCCAGAATCGGATTAAGCGGCGTTCTCAGTTCGTGAGAGAGAACGGCTAAGAATTCATCTTTGACCCGGTTTGCCGCTTCCGCCGCACTTCGCGCGGTTCGTTCTGCTTCGTAGAGATGGGAACGAGCGATCGCTTGGGCGCATTGTTGGGCAAGTGCCAAGATAAAAGCTTGGTCATCCTCGTTAAGTTCTTGTGGCTCAGTAAAGCCCAGAGACAAGCCTCCAACTGCCCGACCCTCTACCATCAGCGGAATCGAAACCCACGTCCCAAAGTTAAATTGACTATAGGCTTCAGCCAGGTGAGGGTAACGAGCAGCTCGTTTTTGTGACGTTTCACCCCAAACAGGTTGCCCAGTCCGTACCGCCTCTGCTAGAGGGACTGCGGTATCGATGGAAAAACGTTGCCAGCCATCGATTTGATTCACTTCATAGCCAACCGCCCGCACAATTTCCAGTTCAGTACCGCTTTCATTGAGCAATGCCACTAGAGCATAGTTGGCACCCAAGGCAGCCATGCCCTGTTCGACGATGACTTCAGACACTTGGGTGGGTGTGAGCGATTCTGAAAGGGCAGCGGTAATGGACTGGAGACGGGCAATTCGCTCTGCTGCCCGCTCCGCCGTCTGTTGCGCCTGCTGCGCTTCCCGATAGAGGCGGGCATTATCGATAGCGATCGCTGCCCGATGAGCAATATCTTCCGCCAGCGAGAGATCGGCGGTGCTAAAACGATGAGCAGATTCAGCCGTGACAAACGAAATGGCACCGAGAATCCGCCCCCGTGCCATCAACGGTGAGATAATATAGGACTTTAAACCCAGGTCCCGCAGAATTCGCAGATGTTCTGGATCTTTGACTGCTTCTGCCAGGACTGCATCTGAAATTTCCGCCACCATTTCTGTTTGCCCAGTACGCAGCACCTTTGGTACACCTTCCGGTGCATTCAACGGTCTAGGATAACGCTGATGGAGTTCCCAGGCGAGTTTCACTTTCTCCGGATCTCGGTGGGCAACGGCGACCCGATTAATTGATTGGTTGTCTTGCAGGAGGTCAACGCCGCACCAGTCTGCGAAGTAGGGCACAACTAGGTTTGCCACGCTGGAGAGCGTGCTTTCGTAATCGAGGGAAGAGGCGAGGGTGGCACTGACTTGAGCCAAAAACGCGGCTCGCTGTCGGTCAGCTTCTGCTTCCTGGCGGGCGGTTTGCTCTGCGTACAGTTGGGCACGTTCCGCTTCAGCCTGTTTGCGATCGCTAATATCTTTGTTGATGCCCACAAAAAAGAGCGGCTTGCCAGCCTTGTCGTAAACAAGCTTTGATGTTGTTTCAATCAACACTTTCGACCGATCTTTTCTCACACAGGGAACTTCACCACAAAATCCTCCGGTTTCCTGAATAGACTGGATCATTTGGGCGGTCATCGTTGCTGCAATGTCAGGGTGATGTAAGAAATTCAGGGGTTTAGCGATCGCTTCGGACGCCGTATAGCCGAAAATCTGCTCCGCGTTGCCCAGCCAGCGTTGAATATTTCCCTCCAGATCGGTTAACACAACAGCATCGGGCATTTGCTCCAAAGCAGCCTTAGAAATCAGCAGAGATTCTTCAGTTTGTTTGCGCTCCGTGATGTCAATTACAACACCACTCATGCGAGTCGCTGTGCCCGCTTCGTTGAAAAAGGCTCTTCCCCGGCAAGCAGCGTAGCGAATGCTGCCGTCATCCCGGATAATTCGATATTCCAGATCGTGTTCCACGCCTTCGTGAATCGCTCGGCTCAAAGATTGGGCGAGCGATTCCCGATCCTCTGGGTGCAGACGAGCCAACACGGCTTCTGAGGTGGCAACAAACGTTGCAGGAGTGACTCCAAATAGTTGATAAACCTGCTCATCCCAGTCAAACCGATCGTTGAGAATATCCCAACTCCAAACACCGATTTGGGCGGATTTCAACGCTAGGTTAAGTTGTTCTTGACTTTGTGCTAACCCTTGATAGAGACGAGCATTCTCCAGGGAAATGGCAATTTGAGCTGCTAAAATTTCCAGCACGGAAAGCTTGTCGTGTGTAAAAGCGCCTGGGATAAAGTTGTTTTCTAAATATAAAATTCCCAGCAAGTTTGACTGACGGGCGATTGGTAAGCAAAGTACAGACTTCGGTTGCTTTTGAATCACATACTCGTCTTCCGAAAATAGATTCTGCTCTGTGGCATCGGGCAAAATCACAGTTGATTGAGTTCGCTGCACATAATTCAGCACTGACTGAGGCAATGCAATTTCACCCGCCAATTCAGGTCGAAAAACATTAAGTTTTTCTGCTTGGGAATTTATTTTCGCTTCGACTTCTATCACTAGATTCTGCTCGTGAAAAAGCAGCAAATAACCCAGTTCGGCTCCTGCTTGCTCAAGCGCAATCTGCATCAATGTCTTCAAAAGTCGAGAGAAGACAATTTCGCTGGAAATAGTTTGAGACGCCTTAACAACCGATAGAAAGTCAAGTTGCTCCCCCGTGCTTAAAAACGTTTCGTTGGAGGCAGGCGGCTGTTGCGGCAACGGTTGCGGCAATATGGTCGGATAGAGCTGTTCAAGCTGCTTGACCTTGCCGAGCGCCTCCCAGCGCCGATAGGCATTCCTGGCTTCTTGCAGATAAGTTTTAGCGATCGCTTCAAACTCCCGATCTAAGTAAAACTTAGCTGCTAACTCATACGCCAAGGCTTCATAATGCACAAATTTCTGCTCGCGGGCACAGCGAATTGATTGCTCATACAGGCGCATTGCTTCCATGTCCCGACCCTCAATTCGAGCTATCTCCGCCGCCACTAATTGAGACTTGTGTAAGAAGTTAGCGGGGCAGTGGCTCGCCCAATCCTGTAATTGTCGCTGATGCATTTCCAAGGTTTCTAAAAACCCTTCCCGATCTTCACAAGATGCAGTTGGATAAAGAGCCGCCAAGGTCAGCGAGTGATACAGAACATAATCGGTTTCGATTGGTAATGCCAGGGTTGTAACTGGAAACACGGACACTTGTAAGGCAGAATTCAGCGCCTCCTCATACTGTTCGTAGGTGAAAAACAAAATTAATTTGATGATGTGATAAAAGATAATTCCACTGACGAAGCCTGCATCCGTAAGGATGGAAAAGGCGTGCGATTCATCGAAACTATCATCACTTAGGGTCAGCTTTTGGTAGGTGAGTCCGCGTAAATTTAGGAGAAACTGCTGCTGCAATCTAATCGTCTGATAGGCAGCCTCATGCTTAGATTGCTGGGCAAAGTTAACGTACTTTTGAATTAAATTATACGTTTCGGGAAGTGGACTTCCTACCTGAATAATCTGCCAAGAGCCTTGATAGCCGTTGTAGTTAGCCATCGTCACATCACCTGCTTCCACACAACCGATAAAGCCTCGCTCTAAAAATGGAATATCGGTAGAAATATGGTTCCGCCAAACGTTGATATGACTGCCATGAATGTGCAGAACTGTTCCTCTGAGTTTCGGGTCATTCAACTTCTCATTTAGTTGAATCGTCATCTCGGAAAATGCGTAGCCTGTCGGAATATCACGGAATATAGAAACCAACAACATCGCATACATACTATAAGCAAAACAGGAATCTTCCGTATTACCATACTTCAGGGAATAATTGACTGCTTTGAGTACAACTAGCGGAAAAATACTTGGTCTGCCGAGATAAGCAGGCGGCCCTACAGTTGTCAGCAGACCGATGAGTGTCTTAAGATTTGGATCTTGGAGCGTTGGGGCGTTGAGTAGATCGGAGACTTGTCTGTCACCTAAATTTGCCAATACCTGGCTTTTTTCGATAGCGATCGCAACCTGCACTTGCTCCTCTGAATCCGGGAAAGTCACCCCAAAAATTTTTAAAGCTTCTAATCCGAGTGCTAGCGCCTCCTCATACCTACCTGCAACTTGATAAAGTCTGAGCTGAAGTATATAAATATTCGCTTTGTCTATATAAGATTTGGCTTTGATAAATAGAAGCTTAAATAGAGCTTCCGCCTCCTCTAAATTACCCGTTAAAAATTCGCATTCAGCTCGTTCTTTAACTAGAGTAAATGTTTGTTCATAATGGTCAAACCAAGAATCTTTATTTAAAAGATTTGCAGCGACAGCAAGCATTCTTTTCGCAGGTGTGTACGCAGTGGAGGCTTTTGCCTTCTTAGCAGCAATTAGATTTAGGCGAATTAATTCGTTTTTTTCTGTCCGCTCAGTAATCAAACCAACAGCTAGATTAAGTTGATTCACTAAATCAAAAATCTGTTCTTCCAGTTGAGCAGAATTGAAACTTTTAAGTAAAAGTCGCCCAATCGTGAGGTGAACCGCTTGCTTTTGTTCACCATCGATCAAGGCATAGGCAGCTTGTTGAATGCGATCGTGGTAAAAGCGATAGCTTTTCTCAATGCTTTCAGTTGCCTCTGTTGGGATGATGAATCCTCTCAGAACCGCTTCCAAAAGTGTGTTGGCTGTTTGCTGAGGAGATATTTCACCGACGATTGCTAAAACTTCTAAATCAAAACGATTCCCGATACAGGAAGCTAACTTGAGCAACTGTTGAGTTTCGGGCGGCAGTTTTTGCATCCGCCCAATCATCAGATTGACAATATTATCCGTAATGCCTTGGGCTTCAATTTGGGCTTGATCCCATTGCCAGACGCGATGGTTGCGATCGAACGTCAGCAGATTTTCTTGGTACAGCGTTTTGAGAAACTCGTTGACAAAAAAAGGATTACCATCGGTTTTCTGAATGATTAATTTTGCAAGAGATTCTGACGATTCCGGCTCACAATTTAGGGTTTCAGCAATGAGCTGATTCACATAAGCAAGGTTGAGAGGAGTGAGAAAAATTTCGGTTATTTTTGCCCCACCTTGACGAATCTGCTCCATCATCAGACTGAAGGGATGGAGCAAATCGACTTCATTATCTCGAAAAGCCAGAATAAAGCAAAGATGCTGGAGATTTGATCCCGTGGTGATAGTTTGAATCAAATTCAGAGTGGCGCTGTCTGCCCACTGCATATCATCCAAAAAGACAGCCAGTGGATGCTCTTTTTGAGCAAAGATACTGATAAAGTTTTGAAACACCAGATTGAATCGATTTTGGGATTCAGCGGGTCCCAAGTCTGGTACAGGAGGTTGTTCGCCGACGATGAGTTCAACTTCTGGAATCACATCGGTAATCAGTCTGCCATTGTTCCCGAATGCGGCTTGGATTCGCTTTCTCCAAGTGGCAAGTTTATCTTCAGGTTCCGTCAAAATTTGCCGAACGAGGGTCTGAAAAGCTTGAACAAGGGTGGAATAAGGAATATCTCGTTTGTACTGATCGAACTTACCAGAGATAAAAATCCCACGTTCTCTTACGATGGGTTTTTGGATCTCGTTCACGAGAGAAGATTTACCAATCCCAGCATATCCAGCGACGAATATAAGTTCTGGCGTACCTTGGCTAACAACTCGCTCAAATGCTTGTAAAAGCTGTGCAATTTCTCGCTCTCGCCCATACAATTTTTGGGGAATTTGAAACCGCTCTGAGATATCTTGTTCGCCTAAAGGGAAAGATTGAATTTGTCCAATTGTCTCCAACTGTTTTAGGCATCGTTCCAGATCGAACTGCAAACCCAAAGCACTCTGGTAGCGATCTTCTGCAACCTTTGAGAGCAGTTTCATGATGATGTCAGATAGCGATCGCCCAATCTCCGGTCTTACCTTTGTGAGTGGTGGCGGCGATTGGGCAATATGACAATGCACCCACTCTAAAGGGTCTTTGCCCTGAAACGGTAGCTGACGGGTCAGCATTTCATAGAAGGTGACTCCCAAGGAATATAAATCGCTGCGATGGTCAATCCCGCGATTCATTCGCCCAGTTTGCTCTGGCGACAGATAAGCCAAACTGCCTGCAATCTGGCTGGAACTGCTGACCATTTGCTGTTCGTAGGGGATAAAAGCAGCGATCCCGAAGTCAGCGATTTTGACCTGATGCGTTTCCAGATTAATGAGAATGTTCTGCGGCTTAATATTTTTATGGACAATGCTATGGCTGTGAATTTGGGCGATCGCATTGCTGATTTGAATGGCAATTTTTAAAAACGGAATCGGCTCCCGAAAGTCTTCTAGAAGCCGATCGAGCGATCGCCCGCCAAAATCCTCCAAAATCAGATAAGGAATGCCCCAATGCACCTCTAAGGCGTAGGCTTTAACTGCTCCGGGGGTGTTCAACCGTTGGGCGATCGCATACTCATGTCTGAGTTGCTCAATATTGTTGGGCGTACAGCACTCTGGACGTAGCCCTTTAATAATCACCGGACGCCGATCTTCGACTCTGATTCCACGGTATAGGACGGCTTTTATCCCTTCTTTGAGCAAAGTGACAATCGTAAATCCGGGTAACTTCAAGGTCATGTCAACAGATCCTATAGCCGTGCTTCGTCAGAATAGTCAGAGGCCAATGGTGCTTCAGACTCATCTGCTAGATTTAACTAGAGTAGCAATCGCTTCAACCAGTTTTTCCGATTCTCCAGGCTTGGCAATATGCAGATGGAATCCTGCTGCGATCGCGTACACCCCTTTGGGCATGAAAACAGCGAAGCGAGGCGTTAGCCTAGCGCCGACCTATCGGTTAGCTCATCTGTAATTACCCCAAGATGGCATAAAAAATTGAAAAATTCGATGCTTGAAAGCTGACAAACTACTGACCATTCTCCTGTAAGTATTTAGTCATCATTTCGGCTCTCTTGACAAGACCAGCCTCCTGACGCTATCTGCGACAAGCTTAAGTACTGACTACGAGAGATTTTCCTAGTTCTGAGCTACAGAATGCACAATAACAGTCATCCCCATTTAGACAACCACTAGGAGAT
Source organism: Coleofasciculus sp. FACHB-712 (assembly GCF_014695635.1). NCBI lineage: Bacteria > Bacillati > Cyanobacteriota > Cyanophyceae > Coleofasciculales > Coleofasciculaceae > Coleofasciculus > Coleofasciculus sp. FACHB-712. Next base: position 10,543 of record NZ_JACJOQ010000051.1, read on the forward strand.
AACGATAAGACCCTCCATTCCGTAGGTTTACCCTACCTCCTAGAGAGTCTTCTGATATTGGTGGTGCTTATGCGATCGCTTAACTCTTTGATGGCTTGGGGAAGAAAGTGCAACTGGACTACCCTCTTAGTAACAGTTGCACCACAGCAACAACGGAATCAGTAAAAGTAAAGTCTTGGATTCAGAGAATACCCGAAAAAGCGATCGCTGATATCTGCGTCCAGACCATTTAGTTTTACTATCCCTTGCTTATTGACTACTTTTAGAGCAAACCTATCAGAAATTTTCTGATTTCTGAGTTTTGCCTGCATTGTTGTTTTCAACCCAATCAATCGCTGAGTTTAAATAACTGCGTGGTTTCATTTGCACACCACCATTCTTGTTACTCTTTCCAATTAACAGATGTTGCTCTCAATTTGCCATCACCGATAATCGTGTGAACTTTGAAAGAGCCGCTTTGTCCTGGATTTAGCGTGGAGGGTTCTGCATTGACAGAACTACTTTTAATCACCTTGCCATCTAATCCAACAACGTTATAGGTGACTTCAATCGAATGAACTGTTTTTTGGGTTCCGTTAATGATGCGACCCGTCAGAATATCCCCATCAGATGTTTGGTCTGCGATGATGACTTGAGGTTTCTCACCGCATAGTTGGGTGAGGTCTAAAGTTCTGCCATCCGATGTCTGCATATAGCAAAAGGGCATATCAATCTCAGAAGCTGACGCCCTCACAGCTTGTAAATTGGTAATCCATGAATTGCCAGAAGATTGATGATTGCCGAAGAAAATCGAAGCAATCCAGAAGGAAATTGTTAAAGTAAGGGTTTTTTGCATAGTGTTAACAGTTGGTAAAAACATAACAAAATTTCAATCTGTCTTAACAGATTTGAGGGATGAGTCTGAATTTAATTCAAGGCAGTATTCAAGGCTAAATTCTAAGTTCAGAGCTTGAGTGTTGGGCTTTTTCAAACACCCAGTATTGGCTCGCCCGGTGTTAAAACCCTAGCCATAGTGAGGGAATAAAAAGTAATCTCTTGGCTAAGGCAGTTGAGAAAATTCCAATGCCTTGCTAACCCAGGTTGCTAGTTATCTCATTTGGGTTGTGAGGTGCTAGTGAGGTGCTACATTAGCGATCCTTCCAGCCCCCCAATTTATCGGGGGGCAAGAAGTCTATATGTTGCAAACAGAAAACAAAATGGTATTAGAGCATTGGAAATCGACTCGCAAATTGTACCCAGTTACTCAGCAATGGAGTAACTCGCAACTCCCGTACCTGGTGGTAGTGAGCAAACAACCTCATAAGCTCCGTTAGCAGTTTGAGCTACAGGTCCCGTGAAGTTGAACACATGCTTCTTCGGAGTACCTGTAGCACCACCGCTAAGTGCGATTGTTAATTTCTGGAATTGAAAACTTAGAGAGTTCGGCTGGTTAGCCCGCAGCTCGCACTGTAGGGTTGTAGACTGAGCGTTTCTGCTGAATACATGCACAAAAGCAAGAGGTCCTGCGCTGCCATTTTCAGTCCCTGATGTAATGTCCCGAACAACAGGACAATGTAGGTTAATGGATGTGGTACCTTGAACTGAAAACTGTCCAGCTGCACGACTAAATTGCTGATTAGAAGCGGAAGTCTCAGGCTGACACATACTTCCAGCGTAGACTTTATTATCTCCAGCTAATGCTGCGGTGGGAATGGCAGCAGTGGATAATAGAGTGGCAGAAAATGCGATCGCTACTTTTACACGTTTCATGTTGGACATCATAGAAGTTGCTCCTTGGTATTTGCGTTGTTAATTAGTGAATTGCTTCAACTAAATACCAAGTTATTCAAAGCAGCGTTCGCAAAGCGTTCAATTAAATGCGATCGGAAACTTACATTTTTGTGACTCAAATCACTGGCGCTCGTGTTAAAGCGAAGATGCCCGATAACAATCTTTTTGGTAACTCGCAAATTCTATAAGTGCTTATGTAAAATAAATTACACATAATAAAAAGTAGAATAAGCTAAAACAAAAGTCAAGAAAACAAGAGACTTATGAGATTTATTAGAGATTTAAGCCGAGAAACTCAAAGGATTCTCAAAAGAATTTATAAAGAAAGTAGACATCATCAAGTGAG
>NZ_JACJOQ010000510.1:0-12676 GCF_014695635.1 Coleofasciculus sp. FACHB-712
GCTAAGGATTTGGTTGCCGTTAAGCAAAACTTAGCGGGCAATTAATTGGCTATAATGCCATCAAAAACTGTAACCTGTTGAATTATGAACAGAATTGCTCTTGCTTTGCTTACTTGTCCGATAATTTTGGCATCAATGCTCCTGCTAGCGAATACAGCACAAGCCGCTGAAGCTTCAAATACGATGCTGTCTGCACCAACTGCACAAGTTATTGTCGTGCAAGATCAACAAGTGCCTGCATCTGTGCAACCGAGTAATCCTATCAAAGACCATCTAGGGTGCAGTTGCGCTGCTTGCACTAAGGCTCTAAGTCAAATGCAAGGTCAGTTTACGCTTTAGCCAAGATGGACGGCGATGCCAAAAAAGCGATCGCGCTTTCTTGAGTTGAAGAATTTCCTTCTCTTTACCCACTATGCCCGTCTTCAGGCGGTGATGGTGGGTTTTTGCTTAATCCACGTAACTTTTAGGCGATCGCTCTTGCCACGCTACTCGCGCTAAAATTACTATCCATTTAGTAATATTTAAAATCTCTATCAACTGTCAGCTTCAAGCTAACAATTCATCTAGCGCTACACTAAATCCTCTGAGTACAAGTTGCGTACTCACTACATCACCAGTATTAAACCCTAATGTCTGACTTTGAGTAATTAACAATACCCGACGACTCTCAGGAAATACTAGCCAGACTTCCGAACAACCCGACTCTAAATACTCGCTTGCTTTGGCAAACAAATCCTCGGCTGAATCCGTTGGAGAAGCGATTTCAGCAATTAGCGGTGGACTTTGTGGCAACCCTCCTGCCTCACCAAACTGCGCTACCAATTCCGCTGTGAGGTAGGATACATCAGGACGACGTCCCTGCCTTAAAGTCCGACAGGGAAGTTCTACAACAACCTCTCCTCGTTGTCCAGATTGGGTTATGTAATTTCCCCAGGAAAGAACCAGCTTACTCTGAACCCGACTGTGTTTTACCGTCATTCCCATTTTCTCCACAAGTTGTCCATCCACCCACTCCATGTGTTCGGGGGGGTTAGTCATAAAGTCTTCTAGAGAGAAGCTTTCGGTTACAGTAGCGATCGCCATAGTCATCTACTCGCTTTGGTCAGGTACTAATATTATGGCAGGCTGCACATAGACGATACCCCCAACTTCCTGATAAAAAGAAGTTGGGGGTATGTATTATCTATAAATTACGAAAAATTATTAACGAACCCTAGCCGTTTCGCACTCCAAACGAGGTGCAATTAGCTCTTTAGATACCATCTCATCTGGAAAATGTTTATCTATAATTTCAGGGATTTCTGTAGCGTTAATCCGAGTGTAGCGGGTTTTATCCGGCATAACGATATTTGGCCCTGATTTGCAACGCTTCATGCAGCCAGTTCCTTTAATCGTAACCTGGTCGTCCAAGCCGCGATCGCGCAAACCTTCTTCCAAAGCCTGACAAACTTTATTAGCACCCAACTTGCAACAATCTGACTTCTTACACACCAAAATTGTCGCTTTGACGCCGGAAGGTAGAGGTAATTTTTTAGCAGGTCGAGGCAATTCCTGAATTTCCTCAACTTGTGTAACTTCCTGAGATTGGCTGGGGGGAACACCCGGTTTAACCAGATAAGCCTTTTGTTTGACTTCTCCGCTTTTTAACTTGAGCTTAGTTTCGCCAAAAACCTCAACCCAAGTACCGGGTGTCACTCCTGAGCGAAATAGGGAAATCCGAGCTTCTTTGGCAAGCTTTATCTGACATTCACCCTGTGAAGTTGCGAGTCTCAAATATTTGATTTTATAGCCATCTTCGATGACAAAACCGAGTAACCATCCCTCAAGGCGGAATTCTGAGTTGTTTTGTTTAAATTTACTCATGCTTTTTTACAACCTCTTTTAACTTTCTTTTGGATCGTTACTCGTCTACCAGCAGCGTTCCAGATGGCTCACTAACTCGCCGCGCGATGCCGTTAACTGCCTAACAACACTCCACAGCTGAATCGCTGCTGTCGTGTTGTAGACCTCAACCAGCAAGGGCTGGTCAACCGCACACCCACAGGAAATTCCTAACTCTCGCAAGCGGTAATAAACTTGCCACCGATCTGCTCGATTCACCTCAACAACCTTGCCGGTTTCTGGTTGTGGCTCAATTGGCTCTATTGGATTCATTCGTTCCCACAGACGCGAAAAATTAGCATTGTCTATAACTTCCTTGGACTCGCTAGCCTTTCCGAAAATTCCCTGACGTAGGGAATTTTTACAATTTCACCCTAGTTAATACATATAACTCAAACGACAACAATTCTCAACTAGCTTAACTAAAAATTTAATTGCTTGCGAGAAATAGGCAAGGATACAACTGAGGAACTAGCGCTTGCTGCGGATCGGGTCAAACTGGCTCAGACTATAGTGAGACACCAAAATTGGGTTAGCGTGATACACTTACTGCATTAGCAACAACCGTTGCTTATTGAGAGGAGAATACAACGATGTCCGAAACTCAGAGTGTATTGCGCTCCTTCGGTCAGGTTTATGACAATCCGGTGTTGCTGGATCGCAGTATCACCACGCCGGTTTGTGAGGGCTTCAACATTGCTCTAGCGAGTTTTCAGGCGCTGTACTTGCAATATCAAAAGCATCACTTTGTGGTCGAAGGTTCAGAATTTTATATGCTGCACGAGTTCTTCAGCGAAAGCTACGAACAGGTGCAGGGACACGTTCATGATATTGGCGAACGGTTGGATGGACTGGGTGGCGTTCCAGTAGCTGGCTTTGCCAAGTTAGCAGAGCTGTGCTGCTTCACGCCAGAAGATGAAGGGGTATTTTCTTGCCGCCAGATGGTGGAACACGACTTAGCCGCCGAGCAAGCGATGATTCAGCTAATCCGGCGTCAGGCAGGACAAGCAGAAAGTTTGGGCGATCGCGCAACCCGTTATCTGTACGAAACAATCTTGCTGAAAACCGAAGAGCGGGCTTATCATCTGGCTCACTTCCTCGCTAAAGACAGCTTGACCTTGGGTTTTGTCCAGACTACGAATAATTAGTATCTGCCTCTTGAATCCCGTTGAGGTAAGCTAGATGTAGCCTCGATATGCAGGCTGCTAAAATTTTCAGTACCTAACCTGTGGTTCTTTAAGACAGAGAGTAACACTAACTGAGCAGAGGGAAGATATCTTCTCTCTGCTTGTTTATTATGAAGTTGTAAAAGTTCTGATTTAAGTTGTAAAGAAAAACCCAGAAATTGATTTTAAACTTGTTGAAATTAGTTGTCAACTAACCTAAAAGGCAGATTTCTTGGCTTCCCTACATCATGGGAATGAGAACCGAAGAGTTCAGAATGGAAGGGCGGATTTGACGCGATCGCGGTAGAGACGCGATAACCTGGTCTCTAACATCGATAGCCTCGATCAAACTGCCCGGTCAATGGGAGCTGGTTGTACCAAGAAGACACTTGCCAGTTGACACAAAATAAGTTGCAAAAACCTTTCCTCATCAAATCTTGGGCAAATTGGCAAAAACCACTACCAAGCACAGGGAAGAAAGCCTTTAAAATAATCTGGACTTAAAACAGTCACGCTAGGACAAACAACTATGCCCCGCCGCCAGGACATCCACAAAATTCTGTTACTAGGCTCTGGTCCAATTGTGATTGGACAAGCCTGCGAGTTTGACTATTCAGGCACTCAAGCCTGTAAGGCGCTCCGGGAGGAAGGATATGAAGTCGTGCTGGTGAACTCGAATCCAGCCAGCATTATGACCGACCCGGAAACGGCCGATCGCACCTATATTGAACCGTTGACACCAGAAATCGTAGAAAAGGTAATCGCCAAAGAACAACCTGATGCGCTGCTGCCCACAATGGGAGGTCAGACAGCTCTAAATATAGCCGTCACCCTTGCGAAAAATGGAGTACTGGAAAAGTACGGGGTCGAGTTAATTGGAGCCAAGCTACCGGCAATCGAGAAAGCCGAAGACCGGCTGCTGTTTAAGGAAGCGATGGCGAAAATTGGGGTAAGCGTGTGCCCATCGGGGATTGCTAGCACCCTCGACGAAGCGAAGGCGATCGCGTCCCAAATTGGCAGCTATCCCTTGATTATCCGCCCTGCCTATACCCTAGGCGGCACCGGCGGCGGCATTTCCTACAACCAGGAAGAATTTGAAGAAATGGCTCAGGGCGGTTTGGATGCCAGCCCAGTGTCGCAAATTCTCATCGAACAGTCGCTGTTGGGTTGGAAAGAGTACGAACTAGAAGTCATGCGCGATTTGGCAGATAACGTCGTGATTATCTGCTCGATTGAGAACCTTGACCCGATGGGCATCCACACTGGGGACTCGATTACCGTAGCACCCGCGCAAACCCTCACCGATAAGGAATACCAGCGGTTGCGGGATGCGTCGATTAAAATTATCCGCGAGATTGGGGTAGAAACCGGCGGCTCGAATATTCAGTTTGCAGTTAATCCTCTGACTGGCGACCTGATTGTCATTGAGATGAACCCCCGCGTTTCTCGCAGTTCTGCCCTGGCTTCTAAAGCGACCGGGTTCCCAATTGCGAAGATAGCGGCAAAGTTGGCGGTAGGCTATACCCTCGACGAAATTCCCAACGATATCACCAAGAAAACCCCGGCGTCCTTTGAACCGACCATTGACTATGTGGTGACGAAAATACCCCGATTTGCCTTCGAGAAATTTCCGGGTTCTCAGGCAATCCTGACGACGCAGATGAAGTCGGTGGGAGAAGTGATGGCGATGGGGCGGACGTTCTGCGAGTCGTTCCAGAAAGCATTAAGAGGCTTGGAAACGGGTCGCGCGGGTTGGGGATGCGACAAGAACGAGAAATTGCCAAGTTTGGAACAAATTCGTTCGGGACTGCGGACGCCTCATCCAGAGAGAATTTTCACCGTTCGTCATGCCATGTTGATGGGGATGACGGTAGAAGAAGTCTATGAACTGACGGGAATCGATCCGTGGTTTCTAGATAAGATGCAACAACTGTTGGAAACCGAGAAGTTCTTGAAGCGAAGCAAGCTGAAAGACCTGACAAAAGAAAAGTTGTGGGACATCAAGCAGGAAGGTTTTAGCGATCGCCAGATCGCCTACGCTACTAAAACGACCGAAGATGAAGTCCGCGACTACCGCAAGCAGTTGGGCGTCGTCCCCGTCTACAAAACCGTGGATACTTGTGCGGCGGAATTTGAGGCGCTGACTCCTTATTACTACTCGACTTACGAAGAAGAATCGGAGGTATTGCCCTCAGATAAGCGCAAGGTGATGATTTTAGGGGGTGGCCCGAACCGGATTGGGCAGGGGATTGAGTTTGACTACTGTTGCTGTCATGCAGCTTATTCTCTCTCCAAGCAAGGGTTTGAGACGATTATGGTCAATTCAAACCCGGAGACCGTTTCCACCGATTATGATACGAGCGATCGCCTCTACTTTGAGCCGCTGACGAAAGAAGATGTTCTCAACATCATCGAGGCGGAACAGCCAGAGGGAATTATCGTGCAGTTTGGGGGTCAGACGCCGCTAAAATTGGCTTTACCATTGCAGGAATATCTGCAATCCCACCCCGAAATCACCGCTAAAATTTGGGGAACTTCGCCAGATTCGATTGACACCGCCGAAGACCGAGAGCGATTTGAAAAAATCCTGCGGGAACTTGATATCAAGCAACCAGCGAACGGAATTGCTCGGAGTTTTGAAGACGCCTTAGCGGTCGCGCAGCGCATTGGCTACCCCGTCGTGGTACGTCCTTCTTATGTATTGGGAGGACGGGCGATGGAAATTGTCTACTCCGATGAGGATTTGCAGCGCTACATGATGTATGCGGTGCTGGTGGAACCCGATCATCCGATCTTGATCGACAAGTTTTTGGAAAATGCGATTGAGGTGGATGTGGATGCGATCAGCGATCGCACTGGTAAGGTGGTGATTGGCGGCATCATGGAGCATATCGAACAAGCGGGCATTCACTCTGGGGATTCTGCCTGTTCCTTGCCCTATACTTCCCTATCGGAAGCAGTCTTGGATACCATCCGTACCTGGACTATCGATCTCGCCAAGACCCTCAAGGTGATTGGATTGATGAATATCCAGTTTGCCGTTCAGGGGGAACAAGTTTACATTCTGGAAGCCAACCCCAGAGCCTCGCGCACCATCCCTTATGTCTCCAAAGCGACTGGAGTACCCCTAGCCGCTCTAGCGTCCCGAATTATGGCAGGTGCCACGCTGGAATCCCTCGACTTGACAGAGGAGGTACTGCCGCGTCACGTTGCCGTCAAGGAAGCCGTACTGCCTTTTGAAAAATTCCCCGGTGCTGACACCCTTCTGGGGCCAGAAATGCGCTCGACGGGAGAAGTGATGGGGATTGACGTGGATTTCGGAAGAGCGTTTGCTAAGGCAGCGTTAGCAGCGGGACAGCGGTTGCCCTTATCTGGCACAGTGTTTGTCTCAATGAACGACCGGGACAAGGCGGCGGCGGTGCCAGTGGTCAGAGATTTGATTGAGTTGGGCTTTCATATTGTCGCCACCGTTGGCACGCGCAAAGTGCTGCGGGAACATGGGCTAGAGGTGGATGTGGTGCTGAAACTGCATGAGGGGCGTCCTCACGTTCTGGATGCGATCAAAAACAACAAGATTCAGCTGATTATCACCACACCTTCTGGGGAAGAAGCGCAGGCAGATGGACGCTTGATTCGTCGCAGTGCCCTCACTTACAAAATCCCTATGATCACGACGATTGCAGGTGCTAAAGCTACTGCGGCAGCGATTCGTGCCTTGCAGTCAGCTCCTTTGGAGGTGAAAGCGCTGCAAGACTATATTGGCATCCCCAACTATAGTGATGCCAAGTTGAGTCCAATCCAGGTTTAACCCTCCAGTCCCCTTTTCGGAATCGGGAAGGGGAGGGGCGAGGTCAGAGTGTATGGCATAAAAATAAGAACCGCTATAGATGCCAAACGCCCTTCCGGGTATCCCCCATGAATCTTAGGGGATTTTACCGAAGCGATCGCAAGGTTGCTCACCCAAACCTGTTTTCTTCGAGAACAGGTTTGGGTTCTTTCAAAACTAAGCCGAAATCTACGTAGTGGGATCGTATCCCTACTTCAGTCAGGACTTAAATCAGGTTTTGCAAGAGATAAGCATCCCCGTTCTTACACCATTTCCCGTTTAAAATGTCAAGCTTGTCATCCCAGAAACCGACGCTGAGCTTTGACAATTTATTGGCAACCTTTATGAATTATTAGGGCTAGGTATAAATTTATTGCCCTTCGTAAAGGCAATAGTTGGCAGCAACTGAGTTGAGATTTTTTGACATTCAGAAGAAATTACTACTTTGTTAAATTGTCAGCAAATCATCAGATTCGCCTTCTATCGAGAAGCGTGGATTCACAATTATTCTTTTATGCAATTTGATAGAAACTTGACTAAAAAGGCATTTCGAGCAAAGGGAATGTCAGTAGGTAAAAGTATTATAGATTACATAGTAATTTCGCTTGGTGTTCCCCTGATGCAACTGAACCGATGCGATCGCCACATAGCCATTTCAATTGCAGCATATGCTGTCGGCTACGCAACACGATCGCTCGATAAGCGATCGCCCAAAGTCCCTCAAGCAGCTCAAGGTTAAATCTTCTTTTTCTGAGTCTGATAAATGTCTGCCCGTAAAGATCCCAGCTATTTTGTTGGGGAAATGCCAACCAATCGAACTTTAGACAAAAACAACCGTAAAGTTTTTTCGAGCGAGTTCAATCCAGAAATCAAAATTTAAGTAAGCCAAGTATAAAAACATACTAAATATTGCTTTTGTTTTACTGGTTGAGAATCAAAATTTTTTTTAAAACTCATGCAGCTTCAGACATCTAGACGAAAAGGAGTTTGTTACTTTTCCATAACTTGATGAACCCTCAAATTCACGTAAATTTTAGTGGATATTTCCCCGGCGATCGCAGTGCAATGTTATTTTTAGAATGGGTTTACTTAAGCTAAATGATGTTGAGGTAAAAAATGCAATACTCAAATTCTAAAAAATCCCACCTAGAGATGGTTGATGAGGAGTCAACAGACAGTCTCGATAAATCCTTAGAAGCAATTTTGGCTCAACTAGAGCAAAATAACCAATTTGTAAGTGAATATCCGGATGTCGAGGAACTGGGGTTGAAGCATATTAGTCGTAACAAGAGGGCGGTAATAGAGAGAATGATTGCCCTCTGCCTATTCAGGTCCAAACAAAAGCCTAATGAAAGCCGGACAGAGTTTGAATGTGCCTAATGAGAAATCTCTCCAGCGACTGAAAGACTTGATCTTACACGTTGTAGAGGCAGATACAGATAACTTCCTTGAATTAGCAGAAATTGCTGGATTAAATCCCGTTAAAGATTTTGCGGGTGCTAATCTTAGTGGCGTTGACCTACATGGTGCCGACTTAAGCGGTTCGATTTTGCTGGGTACGCTGCTGCTGGGTGCCAATCTGATTGGTGCCGATCTCGCGGGTGCCAAGCTAAATAAAGCCAACTTGAATATGGCTGATTTGAGCGGTGCCAATTTGCTCAGTGCCAATCTCAACAGAGCTGACGCTATTAAAGTCTGTTTGATGGGTGCCAACTTGATTGGCGCTAACCTCAACAGTGCCAACTTACTATGTGCCCAACTGAATGAGGCTCAAATGATTGGAGCCGACCTTTGTCGTGCCAACTTAATTGATGCTTCCTTGTGTAGTGTCAACTTGAGTGAGGCGAACTTGAGTTATGCTATCCTGCGTCGTGCTGACCTGAGTAGTGGCACGTTGATAGGTGCAAACTTGATGGGTGCCGACCTAAGCGGCGCTGACCTGCGTCGTGCCAATTTGAGCGATGCGGATTTAGGCACGGTAAAAGTGGAAAAAGCTCGATTTGGAGAGAATACAGGACTTTCAGAAGCAATGAAGCGTGACTTGAAGCGGCGAGGGGCAATCTGGTAAGAATATTTGCGCTCGTCGTTGCTCCTCAAGAGCCGCTTACCGAATCCGCCACAACTAAGTTTTATAATACTTTTCGGTTAACCTCTCTCCAAAGAGTTTAGATGGGGGAGACACGCAGGGAAGTAGAGAATTCCGTTTGCCGATAAAGAGGGACTCTCCCACTCCAGAAGCCAGATTGGGTAATGCTATAGGTTGAGTCTAGGATCAATGGTTGTTGATTATTGAGGCGAGTGTAGTGAATGCGATCGCTTCCGCATCCCAAACGCCAAAACGCTCAAAAACACCAACCCGATTACCCCCGCCAAGGGATTTTTGTCCACACCAGTAATCCAGTCGGAAACTTGACCAGAAAATTGCACCAGATTCCCCACGTTAATGATGTAGTATCCCCAAACCAAGCCAGCGTGCAGACCGATCGAAAGTCCTAGACGCCCCTTGCTTCCGCGCTTTGCCCAAACCAGGGTTAATCCCAGCAGCAACAACCCTGGAAATCCCGGCAAAGTCCGAAAAATCTCCCTCAGCGGCTTCAGAAAATGTAGCAGCGCAAAGATAAAAGCATTTGCCAAAAGAGATACGCGGGGACGATAATCCCGTTCCAACTCATCTAACAGCCAACCTCGAAATACCAATTCCTCTGCAAAACCGATACCCAGAGCGCTCGCCAACCCTTCTAAAATCAGTTTGGGTAATGGAATTGTCGGAGGCTGCCACACCAGCCAACCCAATAGCCCCTCCAGCCCAAACAGACTGAAAGTAATCAAGACGCCAACACCCAGTCCAGAGAAAAGCTCTTTGGCATTTTGCCGCGTTCCTTGTAAACCATAGCGTCTCAGTAGCTGGGGTTGCTGATAGACTTTCTGACCCCACCACCGAACAAGCAGGAGAAACGCTGCAAACAACAGCCCCATCGTCAGGATGGTGACTAAGTTGGGATCTTTACTCAAGAGTAAGTAAATGGGTGCAGCCACCGGCAACCAGAGCAAGAGTAAACTCAGCACAAAACAGCCCAGCCGCGCCGGTGCCGGGTACTGGGCTAAACGGACAAAGTTTATTTTTAACAACCTCTTGCCTCTTACTTGTTGCCTGGGCGTATTTTATTCGTCTGGTTCTATGGTGCTGGTCAATCCGTGGTTGTTCAATGTTTCGCTATAGAACTCCGCATGCTCCAAGGCGCAAGTAATCACGAGAGCAAGCCCATTGGTATGAGCTTCCATCATGATACTGACAGCCTGAGGTTGCGTGATACCAGGCACCGTCGTTATCAAAACCTGCACCACGTACTCCATTGGGTTGAAGTCATCATTATGGAGCAACACACGATAACGAGGTGCGAGTTTACGGACTGTTGAAGGCTTTTGTACGGTTTCGACAGACACTGCTCTTCCCTCTTCGTTACTGATCTACGATTGATAAACGCTACTTGAACTCTCCCCTTCTCTACTCCAGATGTGATGCGAACACAGCTTGCGTACTACCATACGGAAAGCCGCTACGCGCCTACGTTACCCCATCTGAAGTTGGGTCGCTCAAGGCAAATGTTAAGATTCTAGCTGCTTTTTTTATATTACTCAATACTTATGCGTTCTGAGGAGGCGATCGCTCCAGCATTTCCCCTACGCCTGAGCAAAACCTTTCCTCAACATAACTAACGGGGATGCAGCAACCAAGCCCTTAGACGGAACTACTGAATGTCTAAGGGCATCCAGCCTTCCTGAGAAGCTAAAATAAAGAAGTTAACATTACTTAACATTTTTGTGACATGCAGGCAACCCCAGCAGCCTCTACCGTCCCCATTCCCGGCACTTATTGGCAATGGCGGGGGCAATCCATCTATTATGTACGGTCAGGACAACCGCAAACCGAACGCCCGCCCCTATTATTGATTCATGGCTTTGGTGCCTCTACAGACCACTGGCGCAAGAATATTACTGAACTGAGTCAGGATTTTGAAGTTTGGGCGATCGATCTGCTGGGCTTTGGTCGTTCAGCCAAGCCGGAGTGGGAGTATGGTGGCGACTTGTGGCGAGACCAACTGTATGATTTCATCACTAACGTGATTCGTCAGCCAGTTGTGTTAGCAGGAAACTCTCTAGGCGGCTATTGCGGGCTTTGCGTGGCAGCCCAACGTCCATCAGCCGCTGTTGGATTGGTATTGCTCAATAGTGCTGGCCCGTTCACCAATCTTAAGGTGCCGACTCAACCGAACCCTATCCAAAAAGTGATGGGTGAAGTCGTTCAGTCACTTTTTCGCCAACCCTGGGCTAGTTTTCTGTTGTTCCAGTATGCGCGACAACGTTCAGTCATTCGGAATACACTCCAGAAAGTTTATCTCGACCAGAGTGCGATCACCGATCGGTTGGTGGAAGAAATCTATCGCCCCTCTTGCGATCCCGGTGCTGCTCAAGTGTTTGCTTCTGTCTTCAGAACGCCTCAAGGCGAAAAAGTTGACGTTTTATTAAAGCAGATGCGCTGCCGGCTGTTGCTGTTGTGGGGAGAAGCAGATCCCTGGATGAATGCAAGAGATAGAGCGGAGCAATTTCGCCAATACTATCCTCAACTGACAGAGCATTTTTTACAAGCAGGTCACTGTCCCCATGATGAGGTACCAGAACAAGTAAATGCTCTGATGCGCTCGTGGGTATTAAGCAATTAAAAATTCAAAAAAACGCCAAATTAAAAATCAGAGAATGTTTAATTTGGCGTTTTTAAGTGTTTACCAAGGATTGCCGATCATCGTAAATGCTGCCCAATAATAGGGATGAGAGAGTTTCTTCTCTCCTAACCCTGCCAACTCCGGAGGTAGCGAGATATCCTCTCTGGAAGTATGCATTTTGTTTCCCTCAATACTTACTTCTCCATTAATCATCGATATCTGTGCCTGCCGTAGTGCCTCCGCTTTGATGGGGGCTTTTTTCAATTGTGAATAGAAACTGGTCATCAGTCCCAGCGTCCCTTCATCGCTGACGTACCACAGACTTCCCATTGCCGATTTCACCCCTGCTTGCACAGCCAATCCAGCAAAGCCCATCTCTGCCTGTTCATTGCCTAACGCTGTGCGACAGGCGCTCAGCACTAATAACTCTACAGGTGGATCGTTCCAGCCCATTTGCTTTAGCTGATTCAATCGCAGTTTCGTGTCCCATAGCTGAATGTAGGATTGGCTAGGAGGGCCTAATTCAAATTCGGCATGAGTTGCTAGATGGACAATCCCAAAGGGCTGCGAGTAGCGCTGGGACTTCAGATTCTTGAGGGTGAAGGCGTCGTTAAGGAAGGCTTTGCCTTTCCACAGCTGGGGCGTAATCATTGACAACTCCAGGGGCACTGATGGTAACGCGCTTTGTTCGGGAAACTTCTCCGCTCCCATTGCCAGAACTTGGGAATTTTTAATGTCTTTGAAGAGAGTATCCGTCAAACTAAGACTGGGCATCAGCCCCGTACTGTATTTCTCCACCAGAAACTTTTGACCATCGTGGAGAGCGGCAATCGGGATGGAGCGTAGCCCACTGTCTGCGAGGAAGACCATATTCTGGATACCCCGCGCTTGTAAATCGGCTTCAATGGGTGCAATCATCCACTTATAAAGTTTTTGGGCTGGAGCCAGGTAAGCCTTCTGTCTTCGGGGGTTAATCACTTCGGCACGGAATTGATCGGCAACCTTGATTACTTGCGATCGCGTTGTCCCCGGAACCCGCTTGCGAATGGGGACACCATCAGAAGTCACCACCAATATTTCCA
>NZ_JACJOQ010000511.1:0-4726 GCF_014695635.1 Coleofasciculus sp. FACHB-712
ATTTTGCCAAAGCGTTCGCGATCGCTCTCTAAAATCTCAGCAGCGGCATTCAGCCAATCTGCCCTTTTTTGCATGGGTGTCTGCCGATACTGTTTAAAGCTTGATTGCGCTAGTGCTAGCTTCGTTTCAATCTCCGTATCTGTTAGTGCCTCAAACGTTTGAAGCGTTTCCCCAGTTGCTGGGTTAATCGTGGCTATACCCATTGCTTCAACCTCCAATGCCTAATTAGATCGGGGTAGCCCTCAAATCGTGAAGGCTGATTCACCCCATTCATCAACCCGCTCTTTTCTCAAATGCGAACTCCTAGCCGCATCTAAAACGGCATCTACTCTATAGGTCGCATCTGCTTAAAGTTAGTTTCCAGACGCAATTCCTCGCGTCTTATTGCTCCGGTTAATCCCGGGCTAACTCCGGATGATGTGGTACGACTACCAGTCTGCTATCTTGCTACTCCCGAAGATTTCTATTCTAGGTTGCCCTCTAGCCTATGTTTAGTAAGTGCTAAGCATACTTACAAGAATTGTATTTTCTTAACAAATTCTTTAGGTTATTGTAAATTTTATGTACAATAGCAATGTCAATGATAATAAGGCTCCTACTAACTTGGCTCGTCTTTTCCTCTAGATCGAGCATCGGCTCTCCAACTTAGTAGGTTACACGCGAGCCATTCCATTGCAAGCGCTTCGCCACCGCTTAAGGAGTGCCTCGTCCACTCTTCTGGTGAGGGTGACTGCCAGTCTAGAAATTAGCTGGAAAAAGAGGATGGATGATTTGGAACTTTCCCACCGTACCCGTCAAAATTTTTTGAGCAGTAGCAATCAGTGTCTTACTGCCAAGTTGCCTGTGGTATTGGCAGTCGATGACGATGAAGACAACTTATTATTGCTTGCTTACGTTTTAGAGCCGTTAAATTGCTCAATCATCACAGCAATTGACGGTCATAGTGCTTTTGAAAAGGCACGAACCGAACAGCCAAACCTGATTTTGCTGGATATTATGTTGCCTGACTTAGATGGTCTTCAAATTGTCCGTCAACTCAGGGAAGATCCTGAAACCCGGACAATTCCTGTTATCGCCGTCACGGCGCTGGCAAGGGCGGAAGACAGAGATCGCATTCTCACGGCAGGCTGCAATGACTATATTAGCAAGCCTTACTTGCTGGAGGATCTAGAGGCTGTTGTCCGGCGCAACCTGAGATGGAATCCGTCTCAGGTCGATTCGGTGGAATTCAGTCTGGATTGCGCGTCGTAGGGGTTGCGGCTAAAATCGCAACGGTACTGGTACGACTTGTTTTTAGGGCGGAGTCGATCATCAGATCGATGACTGGGACTTTCACCACTTCCTCAATTAGCTGTTTAAGTTGCAGTTGTAGGACGTGGTTTATATTCTCTCGAACTCTCTGTGCCAGCCTTTGCTGACCGCTTTGTGCCAGAAGTTGTTCGGGTCGAGTAATAGAATCTTCGATAAGAATCGCAATTTTGTCACCCATAAATTGGCAAGTCACCTGACTGGGCTGGTGACTTAGTTGGGCGTGGTAGAAAGCCCGAATTTCCTGTGACAGGGTTCGTTCTAATTCACCACGAGTGGGTTGGATTGTGTCCTGCATAGCGATCGCTCTCAGGAAAGGTAAATTCTTTCACCTTTTTTATTAGACTGTAACAGTGCGAGCAATTTTCCGGACATCTCCTAAAGATAGAGATCCACAACATTGGAAAATTTCAATATTTAGTTTCTTGACAAGGTTAGTTGTTAAGCGCCAAATCCCTGATGAGGGTAGAGAGTGCCAATCTTACAAAGTAGGGATAGTGTTCGATTCCCCCAAGTATCCGAAACGGTTTTCAATATATTTGTGATGCTTTGCAGCTAACCAAGAAACGCCAAATGTATTCAAAAATTTAGTTTTTCAACGATTCTTAGCACAGAAGTGTGTATATATCTAGTGCTAAAAGTAACAATGAATATTAATGTTTAAGTTGTGCAGTTTTTTAACTAATTTTTTATAGAATCAGGGGACAAGCAACATCACCACTAGCTTGCTGTGTTCTCTTGCCAAGATGAACTTAAAAGATCAACCTAGTGGGGAAGCTACGAGCCAATCGATTCCAAGCGCCAAAAAATGCCGCCTGGGGAATGCCTCGTAATACCGTTTCACTTTTCCGCAGGCGATCCCTAAACCCTTGTAAAACAAGGGGCAAACAGGGAATCATTCGTGTACCGTCAATCAAGTGAATGGGTATAACTTGGGCAACCCCTCGGTTGTCCACTTCTGGAGAGGATAGCTTCGTATTTTGATGAGTTCCCCCGAACAACGCTTAAATCTGCACTCTTTCTCAAAACCTGCCTCCCAGGCAAATATCGAATCGCCTCTCATTTTGGTTGTAGAAGACAATGAAGACAACTTGCTACTCATGAGCGAAGTGCTGCTCGCTCTTGACTGCTCATTTATTACGACAAAGGAGGGTCGGGCAGCTTTATTTATGGCGCAACATTATCAGCCAAAGCTGATTTTGTTAGATATTCTTCTACCTGACATCCACGGCGTAGAAGTTGTGCGTTCTCTGAAACAGAACCCCGAAACGATGAAGATCCCCATTGTTGCTGTGACGGCTTTGGCAAGAGCAGAAGACAGGGAAGGTCTTCTGTTTGCAGGCTGCAATGACTACATTAGCAAGCCTTATGTCATTGATGAGTTAGAAGCTCTCATCGATCGCTATCTCAATTAATTTAAATAAATAAATCTAGATTTATAGATTGAGTCATCAATTGATAAATGGTTGTTTGTTAGTTGTTATAGAGAGACGGGATGCCGCGATCGCATAAGGGTCAGATACACCCTAAAAACTGAAAAAGGCTGCTGAGGGCAAACCATCAATATAAATCTATGCTGAGCTAGATACTTAGCAGCGAAGGGGGATTAATTACGAACTTTAGGGGCGTTTGCTAATACAGCAATCGTACCAGTACGACCTGTGTCTACTTTGGCATCGCTGAGCAGGTCAATCACGGATACGCCAACCACTTCCTCAATTAGCGCTTTCAGTTTTGGCTCAAGTGCTTTTTCTAAATCTGTCCTTACTTGCTCAGCCAGCTCTTCTTGACCACTATTTGCTAAAAGTTGTTCTGGTGCCGTGATGGCATTTTCTAGAATAATGGCAATTTTTTCATCAAAAATTTGACAGGTAATTTGACTAGGTTGATGCCCCAGTTGATCCCGGTATAAAGCTTGGATGCGTTGCGATAGAGTTCTTTCTAGTTGTCCGCGCGTCGGAGAGGAAGTATCCATACTTTAAAGATTTTAAAAAAATTCTATCATCAGATAGATGATAAATCTATCTGGTTGCCCTGTCAAAATCTTTAAAAAAAGACTCTCTAAAAGAGAGTTAAATGAAGACAGACTGTTACTAAAATCACTCGGCTGTTTGGGGATAGATGAGAATTTTGTAAGTTTCGGGGGTGGGAGCGATCGCTTGTTCCACAGCAGCAGCTAAATTTTGCAAAGGATAGCGATCGCTAATTAATGCTTCCACATCAATTCGCTGGTTGAATACAATATCTGCTGCCAAATTTTGTATCCGGTAAGAAGAACTATAGCTACCCATTAAATCAATTTCTCGGCGGTAGAGAATATTTGGATTAATCGGGATTTCTACTTCATCAGGAAACTCCGCAAAAAACAAAATTTTACCGCCCCGACGGGTACAATCGAGGGCTTGGAAAAACGCTTTGTCACTGGGAACTGCAAGTAAAGTCGTATCCACTCCCAATCCACCAGTAAGCGCTTTAATTTTAGTTGATAAATCCGGGTCGCGGGGATCGAATGCAGCTTCTGCCCCCACACTCAAAGCTTTCTCAATCCGAGAAGGAATTAAGTCGGTGGCGATCGCTCTGGCTCCGAAATACTTCACCAGCATGATAAACATTAGCCCAATTGGGCCAGCACCTGTAATCAAAACGGTTTGACCAGGAGCAACTTGGGCTTTTTTAACTGCTTTTAGACAGCAATTTGTCGGCTCCACAAAACTCGCTTGCTCAAAGCTGACATTATCCGGAATGGGAATTAATCCGCCGCTGCGGACAATGTGACCGGGCACTTTTACATAATCTGCAAAGCCACCGCCGCTGGGAGTAAATCCAGCCGTGGTCGTGACGTTTTTGTAAACATCGCACATCGAGAAGTTGTCGTTGAGGCAATAATCGCAGCGCATACAAGGAATATGGTGCATAACCACAACTCGCTGCCCAATCTGCCAGCCAGTCACTTCACTTCCTACAGAAGTAATTACCCCAGCAGTTTCATGACCAAAGATGCGCGGTGGCTGGTAGAGAGGATAGCGAATTTTCTTGATGTCAGACTGACACAATCCCACAACCTTTACTTGTACCAGCACTTCATCGGGTGCAATTTCCGGCGTCGGCACTTCTTCGTAACTGAGCTGATTGACGCCTCTGAATACTTGTGCTTTCATGCTTTTCCTTAAACGATGGACTTTATACTTTCGATAGCCGATTGTTTATAGCTAATTGTCTATTGTTCGCGATCGATTGTCTATTCTGAAACGGAATTGCTGATGAATGAATTAATAGAAGTAGATGTCTTGGTTGTGGGAGGCGGAACGGGAGGAACCGCAGCTGCGATACAAGCTGCCCGTCGCGGTGCCAAGACAATGCTGGTGAGTGAATTTACCTGGCTGGGGGGAATGCTCACCTCAGCGGGGGTTGCTGCCCC
>NZ_JACJOQ010000512.1:0-3700 GCF_014695635.1 Coleofasciculus sp. FACHB-712
AAGGTCGGCAAAGCTAATATGCAGACGCAATCTAGGATAAACTTTCAACCTTGTTACAGGCGACTTTAAGCTCGACGCTAACGATAAGTTGGTTGTCACATCTTTCACCAGTCGCATTACCCGCCCGGAGCTTAATTCCTGGCTAACAGAATCAAGTCTTCTAAGAGAAGACTGCCTAAGAATTTTAGTTTATTTCAATGGACTTGAGCGATGAGCCTTGAACTTGAGTTTCAGGCGAACCTGGGGCTACACAAAGAGCGCACTCCAAGCACTTCAATTACTTTCCCAAATAATCCTGCTACTTGGTAGCGACACCGGCAATTTGAGGGCTAACAATGGGGAAATCGATCTCAAACTTCTCGTAATTGAGGCGGTCAAAACCAGCGTTTTCCAATGCTACCCAAGTTTCTCGGTCTGGGTTGCAACCATCGGCAAGAAATTTCCACCCTGGACGCACTCCCTCCTGTACCCGTCGCAAGAAAGTACCTTGGGGTGCGGCGACGTGTTCGAGAAACAAGAAGCGCCCGCCGGGTTTGAGAACTCGCAAGATTTCATGGAAAGTTGCCGTTAAATCCGGCACCGAACACAAGACAAGGGTACTAACGACTGCATCGATACTGTTATCTTCAGCTTCCAGTCGTTGGGCGCTAATACTGCGGATATCGGGATTGTTTAAGCCATTTCGTTCGGCTTCTTTTCGCAGATAAGGATGCATATACGGGTTCGGCTCGATGCCAATCCAGCGAATGTCTTTTGGATAATAAGGGAAGTTAGCACCCGTTCCTGGGCCAATTTCCAACACATCGCCGTGCAAGTCAGAAAATAGATCGCGCTTGCGATCGCTTACCAGTTTTTCATATCCAGCGTTGCCTTTGGATAGCAACCACGCAAATAAGCGCTTATTCCAGCAACAGGGACAGCTTTGCATTTGTAACTCCATAGAAATTTCTTATTATCTACTAGCTGCTGACCGAGTGCTGAGTGGCTGTGCTGGGCGGCTATAAAAATACCCTAGGGGCATGGCAATACCATATCCCTAGGGAACACGAACTTTATACGTTATTTAAGCCCGATTCCTTATTCAATCGTCAACTTAAATGTGTATCTGGAATTGGTCAGCTTATAAGGCTGTGCAACCACAACCCGGTAATCGCCTGTTGATGTTGCCTCGAAATAAATATTTTGTGGGTGTTCCATCACTTTTCCGTTAGGCCAAACGAAGGTGAAGCCAGACAGTCCTTCGTCGTTGTTATCGGCACCTACGCGATCGCCTTCCCAGGTTATTTCTGTAATAATTGTTTGACCTTTCCGTGCCCTGAAAGTATAGATGTCTTTTTTGCCTAGGGGCACCGCTCCCTTAATCGTAGTAGAGCTTCTCCCCTGTGCAAACTGTACGCGCCGATTGACGCCGGTTTGGGGTTGGGCGGCTATTTGGAGGGTAGTATTATTGCCTACGTTAGTCTTAGAAACATGAATACCGGAAGCGTTGTTAGTGAGTGCTGTCGCCCATGCTTGGGAGTTCAACAATAGAAATGCCCCTGCACCGAGTAGCGCCAGCGTTGAAACATATTTGTAATTAAATTTACGAAGACCGAATGCCATGTGTTAACCTTCCTTTGAACTGAAGACGAGTTGTCGGCATCTGCACTTAGCACCCTTCAACTGCCTGCTTTTTGGTTCTTCAAATCGACGAAAAGCATTTCCAGAAATCAGGCAAAACCAAGGCTCGTTAGGGTTACAGAGCTTTACAGAGCGTGTGTGCGCGGGGAAGGAAAATAGTCATTAGACGCAGGAATGACCAATGGCAATCATGAAAACTTACGACTGGATTGTTGTCGGCGGCGGCATTACAGGCGCGGCGCTGGCTTACGAACTGGCAATCAAAGGCTTTTCGGTTCTTTTGTTAGAGCAACACGCCTCACTGCAAGGTGCCACTCGCTATAGTTATGGTGGAATTGCCTACTGGTCAGGGACAACTGAGTTGACGCGACAGTTATGTGCTGAGGGGATTGAGCGTCACCGCATTTTATCTGAGGAATTAGACACCGATACCCAGTTCCGCGAATTAGATTTAATTTTGACCATTGGTACTGATGACGATCCGGAGAAAGTTGCTGCCAACTACGCTGAGTTTGCAATTCCGCCTCGGTTACTCAGCGTTGTAGAAGCTTGCGAG
Source organism: Coleofasciculus sp. FACHB-712 (assembly GCF_014695635.1). Lineage (NCBI taxonomy): Bacteria > Bacillati > Cyanobacteriota > Cyanophyceae > Coleofasciculales > Coleofasciculaceae > Coleofasciculus > Coleofasciculus sp. FACHB-712. The sequence goes on from NZ_JACJOQ010000512.1 coordinate 2,177, forward strand.
ATGGAACCGCTACTCAATCCAGATGCGATCGCTGCTGCTTTAACGGTTCGTCACGGTCACATTGAACCCGAAAAACTAACTCAAGGCTACACTCAAGCTTTTCGCCGCGCTGGGGGTGAGGTGCAAATCGATCGGGTGGTGGAACTACTCGGCACAGGCTCAAAGATTCAGGGAGTCAAAACCCCAACTGCAACCTACCACGCTGCCAAAACCGTTATTTGTGCCGGTGCAATGAGTCGGACGCTACTCAAAGCTGCGGGGATTCCTATCCGTTTGTATTTCACCCATACCGAACTCATCGAAACGCCACCCGTTGATGTACAGTTGCAGACAACGGTGATGCCAGCAGAAATCAAACGCTTTCAACTAGAAGCCCAAGCAACTATCCCTGAGCGCGATCGCTTCTGGGATGAACCCGATTATGAGCCTGTTCCACCGATTCTAGATGCGGGTGCGATTCAGTTCAAAGATGGCAGTTTACGCATCGGTCAAATTAGCCGCGCGATCGCGAACCCCGACGCTAAAATTGATGCGACCCAAAGTGAAGCGAACCTCCGTGCTGCGGTGGGTAAAATCTTACCAACACTAGAAAATCTACCCGGAAAGTGGCATCACTGCTTGGTTGCGTTTAGTAGCGATCGCCTTCCCTTAGTTGGGGCACTCAATAACGTAGACGGCGCTTATCTCTTCTCCGGATTCTCAAATCCCTTGGTATTCGTGCCATCCTTAGCCAAGCATTTTGCTAGTTGGGCAGCAGGTCAAGAAGACGAGGTTCTCACCCAATTATCGCCGCTACAGTTGTAGCGATACAATCCCTATTAGTCTGCGTAGGCAGGCTTTGTTTGTATAGCCGCGACTTCAATCGTCAGGGGTTTTTACTATGACAACCACGAGTTTATTGATTTTTGCGATCGCTGGACTCTTTGCCGGAATTCTCGCGGGATTTTTAGGCATTGGCGGTGGTACGGTTCTTGTCCCCTTATTAGTCGCTTTGAAATACACACCCGTGCAAGCGGTTGGCACCAGTAGCCTAGCAATTTTAATCACAGCAATTTCTGGCAGCGTCCAAAACTGGCGGATGGGGTTATTCAGCTTCAAAAGAGTGATTGCCATTGGATTTCCTGCTGTAGTCACTGCACAAATTGGTGCTTATTTAGCTACCCAATTCCGTCCTTATTTACTGCTAGCAGCTTTTGGATTATTGCTACTTTTAAATATTTACTTAGTTGAACTACGCAAGCAGCTAACAATCAAGAAGAAGCAGGAAGAAGAACAGGAACTAAAAACTCCAGGTAGCCACGATACCATCCCTAAAAATTCAAACATCTTCTTCAATCCAAATTTTGCCAGAATTGCCACTGGCAGCGCTGCTGGGATACTCGCAGGTTTATTTGGGGTTGGTGGCGGTGTAATTATGGTGCCGCTGCAAATTTTACTTTTAGGAGAAACCATCAAAGTCGCCATTCAAACCAGTTTAGGTGTCATCGTTATTACAGCTATATCAGCGACTATCGGACACGCTTT
>NZ_JACJOQ010000513.1:0-22402 GCF_014695635.1 Coleofasciculus sp. FACHB-712
AATAATCCGCTTATATAGTTCCTAAACTCCCGTTTTTGGGCTTGATGCGTCAATATATCATCAAAGCGTTTGCACCATCTATTGAAGCAAGGGGGCATGGCGGCGGGAGTTGTGTCTTTCATTTATCACACCATAACGTGAAATGGTTGCCATGCCTGTATTATACCTTTTTAGAGTCTTGTTTTTCGTTTAAGCACCGTTAGGAGGAAGTTTCAAATGGCAAGTATTAAAATTTTCGATTTGTCTTCGCCTCTGCCTGCCTCTATTGGCCGCCAAGAAGAATTTATTGGAGCCGTCGAGAATGCTGTCATCCGGGCTCTTGAAGCTCGGCAACTGCAAGACATTAGAGGCGGACTTCAACCCTTAACTACTGAAGTAATGCCAAAACAACCAACCCTTGTGGGATTCAGAGCAGTGCCAACTGAAGTAATGCCAAAACAACCAACCCTTGTGGGATTCAGAGCAGTGCCATAGGACAAGCTTAGACAGCAGCAGCATACACTTCAAAAAGGTTGACACATGGAACACAACACTGCTATTAATGCTTACCCTCTTTGCCCGAGTGCTCAACCCGAAATGGAGGGTAGCGTTGTCTTCGGAGTTGTCGGTGGTACGCTCGAAGAACCACGTCTAGCTCATCTTGTAGAACCGCAGCCCGTTACCGAGGAGCTACTGGCTCTTTCAGCCCCAGTTGCACCAACCGAAGTTTTTCGGTTTGCTGCACCGTGTGCGGGAAGCGCCTGCCAGCACTTTGATGGCTCAAATTGTCGTCTGGCAACGAAAATTGTCCAGTTACTGCCTAAGGTAATGACGGGATTACCACCATGTCGCCTGCGCCCAAACTGCCGCTGGTGGCAGCAAGAGGGAAAGGCAGCGTGTATGCGCTGTCCGCAAATTGTTACGGAAACCTACCATCCGTCTGAACAACTACGGCAATCGGCAAATCCTGCTGCTCATTTCGAGAATTAGCAGCTAAACAACAATTCTTGCACTACATTTTACTCTCAAGCGGGAACAAAGAAATGACACAAACTTTAGACAAAACTGAATTGGAGTTCGCAGATAAATTTGTACTGCCAGAAATTTCGCCTGCAACGAACGAAGATGTTATTGCTTACCTGCATCGTTCTCACAAGATTGCTGAAGTAGCAGCTTTGGCTGAATGTGATGCATTAGTTTTGAACATCTGCGAACAGCTCGGCATTACTGTTTCTGATGAAGAATTACAAGCAGCAGGAGATGCTTTTCGTCTAGAACACAAATTGCTAGGGGCTTCTGAAACCTTAGCGTGGCTTCAAAAACAGCGTATTACCGTAGAAGATTGGACTCAAGGTATCAGAGTAGCCCTACTCACAAAGAAGTTAAAAGAACATCTCTTTGGAGATGCTGTTGATGCTCACTACATGAGTAACCGTAACGATTATAAACGGGTTGCTCTCTCTCAGATTCTAGTCCGTGACTTACCAGATGCTCTGAAAGTAGCTTATGCAATCCGAGAGGAAAAGGCTTCCTTCTGTGCTTTAGCACTGGAATATTCAAAGGGTAAGCAGTCTCAAGAAAATGGTGGCTTTGTCGGGATTTGCTTTATTGCCAAACTTATGACTGAGATTGCACAGGCAATTTCTGAAGCGAGAGAAGGCGAAGTAATCGGACCCATTCAAACAAGACTTGGTTATCACATCCTGAAAATTGAAAAATGGTTTCCGACTGAACTCAGCGAATTAGTCAGAGAGGAAATTTTAGAATCCCTCTTTCAAGCTTGGTTACGGGAGCAAGTCAATTTTGCCCCTCATATTTAACAGTTTCAATAAGATAGCTGATTGTAAATTCAGGAGGATTTCTAAGTTAATTTCGGTAGAGTTGCCAGAATTAGTGCAACAGCCGTGTATAGCGATCGCTAACGCATTGATGCTAGAGTGGACAGCCATTGATTGGCATTTAAAACTAACAGGTGAATACGTGTTCTTAGAGGCCAATACCAGTCCTATGTTTCTGCACTTTGAGCCTCAAACTGGTTTTCCCATCACTCAGGAATTAGTCAAGCTGTTGATGAATTAGGCGAATGCTACTCATCCGTCAATTCCAACGTTGCACCTCAGAGCAACGCCAGTGTCATCACTGACCTAGCTAGAAGGATGCCTTTGCATCTGCGATCGCACCCCGATTTAGTTACGCGATCGCCACCACTTTCCCGCATCCTGACTCTTATTGCCTTTTCAGTTCACCCTCATATGCTCAGGAATGCCTGTGGGTATTGTAGTAGGGCTTCTGCTTTTTTTAGTCGTTCTATTTCTGTTTCTGCTACATCTACAATTACCACTTCTATTTCTGTGTTGTTTTTGACCATTTCTCTTTGACTTCGCAAGCTGATTTGTTTATTTTTGATTAACATATTTTCAATTCTCTTGACTGTCCGTTGAGCCATTGATTCGTGTACCCCCCAATCTTTTGCTATGTGAAATAGCGTTCTGTACTCTCGCGCCTTACTCTAATGTCAGCAAGATTTGGTCTGGTATTGTTAGCTTGGAATAGCTGCCACGGCTGCCCTGTTGGCATCCCGCACTACTTGCACCATTTCCCAAAACGTTCTTGGGGTCACTTCATACAGTCTTTTGAAGTCAGATGGTGAATTTGACAAAGCTTGTTTATATTTCATTTAGTTGTCTATAACTGTTCATTAATCCTTCCTCTATTTAGCTTATTCCTCTAAATTCTGCAAGAGGTCTCTTCTAAACCCTGTGAAATATGCCATTGGGTAACAAAATGCGGATGCCCATGAGATGCACTTTCGCAAACATCATTTTGAAATTCGGACAATTAACTAAATAGAAAAAGAGTTTGTGTTACCAAGGTAAGGTTCATGAAATGCTGGAGTGGCGACCGCAACGGCTTGAGCAGAAACAAAGGGGAGAGCGATCGCTCTCCCAATAACAATTCGTAACCTGATTTATGTGTTTCTACCGTTGAGCTTCCTTCTACCATTGTGGGCAGTCGGCAGTGGTACACTCAACGACCATCTCGTTTAGGGAGCTATCTATGATGATTCCAAGCCGTCGGAGTCAGTGCTGGCAATTTGGTTTAGCGAGTGTTTTTGTGGTAGGTGGAGCAATAACCTTAACAAGTGCGATCGCTTTCTCTGAAACTGGCGCTTTTGCCCAGGTCACTCCCGACCCTTCTTTAGGAACTGTAGTTACTCCTAACGTTACCCCTAACGGCACAACCTTTCAAATTACAGGGGGGGCAACTGCTGGCGATACCAATCTGTTCCACAGTTTTGAGAACTTTAGCATTCCCGACAGAGGCATTGCTGATTTCCTCAACGCTCCTGCGATCGCCAACATCCTAGCCAGAGTTACGGGTGGCTCTCCTTCTGATATTCAAGGGCTGATTCGCGCTGGAGGGAATGCCAATCTCTTCTTGATTAATCCCAACGGCATTATATTTGGACCCAATGCTCAGCTGGATATTGGTGGTTCATTTGTCGGGACAACAGCGAATGCGATCGCGTTTCCTGGCGGTGCGGAATTCTCCCTAACTTCAGCCGTTTCCCCCGATAATCCGTTGCTGATAGTTAATCCTTCGGCTTTGGTATTCAATCAAATTGTCGCCCAGCCGACTAATTCCATTGAAGTTAGAGGAACTCTAGCAGTTGATGAAAATCAAAGCTTGCTACTAATTGGGGGTAATGTGTCTCCATCTGCCACTTCAACCGGGAAAATCTCAATTCAGGGAGGTTTTTTAGACGCTCCGGGAGGTCGAGTGGAACTGGGAGGATTATTAGGAACAGGCACCGTTGGGCTAAATGTTGATGGAAATAATCTGCGTTTGAGTTTTCCCGATAGTGTAGCGCGAGCTGACGTATCTCTTACCGATGGTGCAAACGTGAATGTACGCGCGGCTGGTGGCGGGAGTATTATTGTCAACGCCCAGAACTTGAATATGGCAGGAGGAAGCCAACTTCAGGCGGGAATAAATTCACCCCTAGGGTTGCCTGAGAGCAAAGCGGGAGACATTGAAATTATTGCTTCAGATACCATTTCCTTTGATGGGGTCGGGAGCAATGGGTTATCAAGTGGTGTATTCAGCACTGTGGAACGTGGAGCTGTGGGCAACGGGGGGAACATCAGCATCACAACAGAATCTCTTTCGCTTACCAATGGTGCTGTAGTGTCGGCTGAGACTTTTGCACAGGGGGATGGAGGTAGTATCAGGATTACCGCCTCGGATACCCTCTTCTTTGATGGGTTGGGGAGCAATGGATTATCAAGCGGGTTGTTGAGTGGCACCAAAACACCAGCCACTGGTAAGGGTGGTGATATCACAGTTACTACTAATGTCCTGCGTCTAGCGAATGGAGCCGTTTTAAGTGCGCGAACTTGGAACCTTTACAGTGGCGGTAACATTACCGTTGATACCAACAACCTTGAGCTTAGTGGCGGCGGACAACTACTCACAACCGCCTACAGCATTGGTGCAGCAGGTAACATCACTGTCAATGCGACTGACGGTATTACCATTTCTGGCTCTGACCCCACCTTCAATGACCGACTTGTCCAAGAGGCCGATCCCTCGAAGCTCGATCAGGCTGACGCGGCTAGTGGGGTATTTGCTGATACAATTCAAATTCCTGATCTTGACCCCACAGGTGAGGGGGGAAACATAATCCTTACGACTGAACAGTTGATTGTTCGCGAGGGAGGTAAAGTCGCTGTGAGTACTGAAGGGTCAGGGGATGCAGGCGACCTTTGGATACAAGCTGACTCTATCCGTCTAGACACTGCTGCACGCCTTGAGGCTGAAACCAAAAGCCAACAACCTGATAGCCCAGAGGGGCAGGGGAATATCACACTACTCTCTCAAGAATTGGTGTTGCGTGGTGGTAGCAATATCACCACCAACGCCACTAACACAGCTACTGGCGGTAATATCACCATTGACACAGATGTAATAGCCGCCTTGGAAGATAGCGACATCAGTGCCAATGCTCAAGATGCCTTTGGGGGTCGGGTCATTATCACCGCTCAAGGCATTTTAGGTACAGAATTCCGGGAAGAACAAACCCCCCAAAGTGACATCACAGCCACTTCTGAACTTGGACCTGAGTTCAGCGGCACTGTGGAAATCAATACGCCCGATGTTGACCCCAGCCGTGGGTTAGCAGAATTGCCAACCATACCAGTTGATACTGAAGTAGCACAGGGTTGTAGTGCAGGTGGAAGTCAAGCTCAAAGCGAATTTATCATCACTGGTCGCGGCGGCTTGCCCCCTAATCCGGGTGAAGCACTCAACAGTGATGCCGTTCAGGTAGATTTGGTTACTCTCAACCCTAGAATAGAGAACCGCTCTATTCCACCTCAAGCCACGAATCCAACTAAACCCACAGGAGTTCCTCTCGTAGAAGCTCAGGGGTGGGTAATGGGTGCCAATAGCAAAGTGCTACTGACAGCGAATGCGCCCGATGCGCCCACCGTCACGCCCCATCGTTCCTGGCAGAAACCACCGGAGTGCGGTGTCAACTAAACTTTCCTGAAGCTGCGATCGCGATTATTCGTAATTATGCCAGCATCCTACCGTTTGCTTTCCTGTTTATCCGGATTGGTAACAACCTGTAATTCACTCAATAACTGTTGCTCTTGAGGAGGCTTTTGCTGTGATAGCTCAAAGCGGTCGGAGGTGGGGCTGGAAATTGGGGCTAGTGAGTGGGTTAGCGATAAGTGGGGCGATCGCCTCCTTTGGAAATTGCGTCCTCGCCCAGCTCAATCTCACACCCGATGCTGCTCCAGAAAGCAATCTGGGAACTCAAGTCGAGGCACTTACACCTCTAGTCGATCAGATCCAGGGCGGCACTCAACATGGCAATAACCTCTTCCACAGCTTCTCAGAATTTAATGTCGGTGAGGGACGAAGCGTCTACTTTGAGAATCCTGACGGAGTTACAAATATTCTGAGCCGAGTGACGGGGAATGACCTCTCTGACATCTTAGGTACGCTGGGTGTAGGAGCGCCCGGTGCATTGGGTACTGCTAATCTGTTTTTGATTAATCCCAATGGCATTATCTTTGGACCGAATGCCTGCCTAGATGTGGGAGGTTCATTTGTCGCGACAACAGCAGACAGTGTTGTTTTTGACAATGGCTTTGCCTTCAGTGCCACGAACTCCCAAGCGCCACCGTTACTGACTATCAATGTCCCCCTTGGCTTGCAGTTTGGAGCGAATCCAGGGAGCATTGTCAATCAATCAGTTGACGGACTGGAAGTTCAACCAGGAAAGACTTTGGCACTGGTGGGGAGTGAGGTGGCGATCGAGGGTGGTGTTCTTAAAGCACCCGATGGACGGATTGAACTAGGGAGTGTTGCCGGAAACCATCAGGTGAGCCTGACACCGACTAATACGGGCTATTCCTTGGACTATGGAGGTGTTGAGGAGTTTCAGGATATCCGTCTATCGCAAGCCGCTTTTGTCTCTACTAGTGGCAACAGCGGTGGCAGTATCCAGGTGCAAGGAAGAAACGTGATGCTCATTGATGGCTCATCCATTGCAGTGGTTACGCTAGGAGCGGGAACAGGAGAGGATTTGACGGTCAATGCCTCTGAATCGGTGCAACTGATTGGCACCTCAGCCAATGGTCGAACTCCCAGTGGTTTGTCGGCTCAAACTTATGAGAGAGGAGAAGCAGGAAGCTTGACGATTAACACTCCTGTGTTGCTGGTCTCTGATGGGGCACAGGTCTCAACTAGCACCTTTGCCGAAGGGGCTGGAGGGAGTTTGATGATTATCAATGCCTCTAAATCGGTGCAACTAATTGGCACCTCAGCCAATGGTCGAACTCCCAGCGGCTTGTTTGCTTCAACTACAGGAACAGGAGAGGCGGGAGACTTGACGATTAACACTCCTGTGTTGCTGGTCTCTGATGGGGCACAGGTCTCAACTAGCACCTTTGCCGAAGGGGCTGGAGGGAGTTTGATGATTATCAATGCCTCTAAATCGGTGCAACTGATTGGCACCTCAGCCAATGGTCAAACTCCCAGTGGCTTGTTTGCTTCAACTACAGGAACAGGAGAGGCAGGAGACTTGACGATTAACACTCCTGTGTTGCTGGTCTCTGATGGGGCACAGGTCTCAACTAGCACCTTCGCTGAAGGGGCTGGAGGGAGTTTGATTGTCAATGCCTCTGAATTGGTGCAACTGATTGGCACCTCAGCCAATGGTCGAACTCCCAGTGGCTTGTTTGCTCGCACTCAAGGGGCAGGAGAAGCAGGAGACTTGACGATTACTACACCGCAGTTGCTCATCTCTGATGGGGCACAAGCCACAGTCAGCAGCTTCGGAGAAGGGGTGGCAGGCAACCTCAGCATCACGGCTGACTCTGTTCATCTTGACAACGGCAAAATATTAGCACAGACTCTTTCAGCCGATGGCGGCAACCTAGAGCTGCACGTCACGGACTTATTGCTGTTACGCAATGACAGTGAAATTTCTACCACCGCAGGCACCGACCAGAAGGGTGGGGACGGCGGCAACATCACTATTGATATTGACTTCATCGTTGCCGTCCCTTCTGAAGATAGCGACATCACCGCCAATGCTTTCTCAGGACGAGGCGGCAATATCGACATCACCGCTACTGGCATCTATGGCACCGAGTTCCGAGAACAACGAACTCCAGAGAGTGACATCACCGCTAGTTCTGAGTTTGGAGTAGACGGTGTAGTAGAAATCAACACGCCAGATGTTGACCCCAGTCGTGGGTTAGCAGAGTTGCCAGCCGTACCAGTTGATACTGGAGTAGCCCAGGGCTGTAGTCCAGGTGGAAGTCAAGCTCAAAGCGAATTTATCATCACTGGTCGCGGCGGCTTGCCACCCAATCCGGGCGAAGCACTCAGCACTGATGCCGTTCAAGTAGATTTAGTTACTCTCAACCCTAGAATAAAGAACCGCTCTATCCCAAATATTTCCACGAATCGAACTAGATCCACACCCGTTCCTCTCGTAGAAGCTCAGGGGTGGGTAAGGGGTGCTAATGGCAAAGTGGTACTTACAGCGAATGCGCCCACCGTCACACCCCATCGTTCTTGGCAGAGGCCACCTGAGTGCAGTGCGCTTCAGTCGAACCCTAAACTTTGATATAGCAGAGATCTCCGAAAATTAATCTGAAACCCTTGCCCTGCCTGAGTCGATATTTAATTTTTGGAGATGTCTAGTAGTTGAGCAACTAAATTCACAACTTGTTGCAGTTGGAGCATTCTTTTCGCTACCACTGCTTTTTCCGGCAAAGACACTTTGCGAACGAAGGCAAGAACATGACAAGAAAACGGTCTGTATTTTTCCCTAGAGTCCGTCGCCTGCTGAAGTACGTGAAGACAAGAACCTACCGCCTCTTAACTCTACCGCTCCTTTTGGCTATGTTCTTGGGTACGGCGATATTGCCACCCACCTTTGCCTATATGACTGCGGAAAACACCATTGTCCAAAGTATCCCCGATACCCAAGAGATAGATCGACAAGCCAGAAAACTCTACGAAGCAGAACGGTTTTCTGAGTCAGCTTCGCTCTGGGAACAAGCAACTACTGACTTCAAAGCCTCTGGTGATGGACTTCAAGCAGCGATGACCTTAAGCAATCTCTCCTTAGCTTATCAGCAACTTGGACAGTGGACTGAAGCATCTCAAGCGATCACCCAAAGTTTAAATCTATTACAGACTGGACAAAATCTTGGCACCTCGAAAGAGCGATCGCTTCTCCTCGCCCAAGCCCTAGATGTTCAAGGTCGCCTGCAACTAGCACTCTCGAAATCTCAAGAAGCCCTAACTACCTGGCAACAAGCAGCTAACATTTATGCACAAGTAGGCGACACCTTAGGGGTAACTCGTAGCCGTGTTAACCAAGCCCAAGCCCTTCAAGCTTTGGGGCTTTACCGTCTGGCCCAGCAGACGTTAACCGAAACTACTCAGCTTCTGGAAAACCAACCCGATTCCCTTCTCAAGGTTACAGGGCTGCGGAGCCTCGGCAACGTCCTTCGAGTTGTTGGCGATTTAGAGCAATCCCGGCAAATCTTGCAGGAGAGTAAAGAAGTGGCTACGCGAGTGCAATCTCCTCAAGCTATCAGCGATGCCCTGCTCAGTCTAGGCAACACAGCCCGCGCCCAACAAGATACCCAAGTCGCTTTAGAGTTTTACAAGCAGGCTGCGATCGCATCCGTCTCACCCGCTACGCTCATCCAGTCTCAGATGAATCAGCTGAGCCTATTGTTGGAAAACGAGCAATTGAGCGCTGCCTATACATTGTTGCCCCAAATCCAGTCTGAAATTAGCAATCTACCCGCTAGTCGAATAGCGGTTTACGCCCGGATTAACTTTGCCCAAAGCCTGATGAAGCTAGGGACTGGGAGGTTGCGGGATTCCGGGAGCAACGGACAACGAACAACGGACATCGCTCAGCTACTAGCTACAGCTGTCCAGCAGAGCAAAAGCCTCAAAGACCAGCGAGCAGAATCCTATGTCTTAGGTACTCTTGGCGGACTGTACGAACAAACAAGGCAGTTATCTAATGCCTTTGACCTCACCCAGCAAGCCCTACTTCTAGCCCAAAGTATTGATGCTCCAGATATTGTCTATCAATGGCAATGGCAGTTAGGACGTTTACTCAAGGCTCAGGGAAATATTCAACAAGCGATCGCAGCTTACACGGAAGCATTCAACACTCTCAAGTCTCTCCGTCGCGACTTGGTCGCTATCAACCCAGAGGTTCAGTTTTCCTTTCGGGAAAGTGTGGAACCTGTCTATCGACAGCTTGTCGATTTGCTCTTGCAACCTGTAGGAACTTCCGAACCCAGTCAAAACAATTTTATAAAAGCTCGTGAAGTCATTGAAGCTCTCCAGTTGGCAGAACTAGACAACTTCTTGCGGGAAGCCTGCTTACAAGCAACCGTGGAGATTGACAAAGTAGTTGACCAAGAGAATTCAACAGCAGTCATCTATCCAATTATTTTGCCAGACCGACTAGAGGTTATCCTCAAAGTATCCCAGCAAAAAAACCTGTACCACTACTCCACTCCTGTAGCCGAGAGCCAAGCGGAAAGCGTTTTAAAGGAGCTACGGCAACAACTAATAGAACCTGATGCAACTGAAGAAGTTAAATCCTTGTCCCAACAGGTATATAACTGGTTGATCGAACCTGCTATGACAAATTTAGCCCAAAGTAATGTCAAAGAGTTAGTTTTTGTACTAGATGGTTCCTTGCGGAATATCCCAATGGCGGCTCTCTACGACGGTAAACAGTATCTCGTGGAAAACTACAGCGTTGCCTTAACCCCTGGCTTGCATCTGATAGACCCTAAGCCTTTGAAGCAGCGACAATTAAAAGCAATAGTCGCCGGAGTGAGTGAACCACGTTCGGGATTTTCTGCACTACCCAACGTGAAGCGCGAATTAGAGGAAATTCAGTCTGAAGTATCCAGCAAGGTACTTCTTAATCAGGAGTTTACCAGCACGGCTCTGCAAGATCGGGTTAACTCGCTGCCTTTCCCTGTAGTTCATCTTGCAACTCACGGTCAGTTCAGCTCTCAGGCTTCAAAGACATTTATTGTCGCTTGGGATAAGCGCATCTATGTCAACGAGTTGAATAACTTACTGCGAACTAGAGACCAAAGCCAGCCCAACAATGCTATTGAACTACTCGTTCTTAGCGCCTGTCAAACAGCTGCTGGCGACAACCGGGCAGCTTTAGGAATCGCTGGAGTAGCGGTGCGGGCGGGAGCGCGTAGTACCCTAGCTTCTCTGTGGAACGTGGATGATGAGTCTACCGCTCTCCTGATGAGCCAGTTTTACCGAGAGTTAACTAATAATCAAGCATTACCTAAAGCTGAAGCACTGCGTCACGCTCAGCTGGCTCTTTTAAAGAATCCTCAATTTCAACGTCCGATGTTTTGGGCACCCTACATTTTATTGGGTAATTGGCTTTAAAAAATTAAAAAACGAAGATATTTCTTCGTTTTTTTAATTCTTAATTGTTAGTAGGGATGCAGCATTCTACTATTGGCTCTTTTGCAATACTATCCAAGCCAACGCTTTGCAACAGGGCAGCCCAATCAAGAGCTTTCGGATCGGTACGGCGAAGCTGGGAGGCAACAGTCAACGCCTCGTACCAAAAACCGTTGGTGGCATAAAGGGCAACGCGATCGCGTGGTGTCGCTTTCTCTAACTGGCTCTCCAGGGCAGGGTTCACTGAGTTTCTTTGAATCCACCCCTCAACAAAAACAGGTGGTTGTTGTGGCTTACAGTAAATCTTGAAATACCAACGATACCGCTCACCAACCTTTAACGGGGGAGCTGTGGATGGAAGGGGCAGGCTAACAACCCCCGGCGTCTTGGGTAGCGTGACATTAGTCTGGTAGACTAACTTACCATCTTTATTCCGCAGCACAAACTCTCCAGTAAATGGGGGCTGATAAGGTACATAAAACCAGAAAGTGGGATGCTCGGCGGTCGTCGCTCCCCAGACCAATTCCGCATTCAGAGGCTGATAATCTGGGTAAACCGGCACCAAGGCAGTAAGCAGCTTTTTCTCAGACATAGAGCGCTGTCCGTCCATTTCCTCACAGACACGACGGCTTCCTGCTTCAAAGCGACGACCAGGTTCCCCGATGTCGGCGGGTGGAGGCGGTGCGGCAAATATCAACGATCCGTTTGATTGTCCGCTGGGGTTTAAGGTCGGGCGTTGCACAAGTAATACCGAGTCAACAGGCTGCGCCTGTAATCGCGTGCAGGCAAGGAGCGCCCAACTAATAGCAAAGGTAAGTTTAATCGTTTGAACAGGCAACTTCATTTGGGCGATCGCTCAAAGTTATCGGTGTATGCTACTGTTGCTGTGGCTCTGGAAGTCGCGTAGACTACTACACTACCGCCAGTAACTACCAAAGCCAAAACTGATGGGACGAGGGGTATCCAGATGCCTTGGGTGAACAGACCAAAGCAAACAACGTATAAAATCGAGAGTGCAGCTCCAGCCGCCAATCCCAGGTGTAGTCGTGACTGACAGTGCCAGACAAGGATACCTCCCACAAAACACCAGCTCCAGACCCAAAGAATTTCGCCCCAAACAGGCCAAACCCGTAATAGGGGTCGCCCATCTTTGACCGCACTCAGAATCTGACTCACCATCTGCGCTTGCACAATCACTCCTGGCATTTCTTGGTAGAACCCCTGACTACCACTGTACGGGGTGGGAATATAATCATGAGCGCTTTCGGCAGTGACACCGATCAGGACAATTCGACCCTTGACTCGATCGGGTTTGACCCGATCGTTAAGAACTTCTGCAAGCGTGACGGTTGGGGCAACCTCTAGAGGGGTGCGGTGGTAGGAGCGGTAATTGAGAAGTATTTGATAGCCCCACGCATCTACTTTTTGATAGCCGCCAGTATGAGCTTGCAAGCGCTTAAAGACGACGTGGCCCACTTGCAAATCCCCTTGAGGAGTGTACTTGGCAGAAATCCCCTCCGCCTCTAGATAATGGAATGCTAGCTGGGCGCTGAGGGCGTAGGGCGCAGTACAAGGGGATGCGGGGCCTGGTTTCATCGCTAATAGATGGCGACGCAGAACGCCGTCTAGGTCTTTGACAACATCACTAAAGCCTTGGCGTTCTGTCGGGACATTAGGAGGAGGCGAAATCCCAGGATGGTTGGCTTCTTGGTCGCGGACTTTGCAAATTGCGAACAAGTCCTCCTGACTTTGCATCCGAGCGGCTAAATCTGCTTGTTTGGGGTCTACAGGATAATCGCGGTAGATATCTAAACCAATCGTTCGCGCTTTGAGTGTCTTGAGTTTCTCCAAGAGTTGAACCAGGGCAAAATCCGATAAAGACCCTTTTCTCTGCTTCTGTTCTTTTAGCTGAAAATCATTTTCGGTGATAGTGACGATGAGGAGGCGCGGATCTTGCCCTTCATCTGGACGCGATCGCATTAACTGGTCGAAAGCTGTAAGCTCCCATGCTTGCAGCATCCCTAGATGGCGCACCCCCATAATCGCAGATGTTGCCACCACACCCAAAAGAAGCACTGTTTGCAGACAATGCCATTTGGGCAACAAAGAGCGATCGCGCTTTCTCCCATTGCCCTTTTCTGGCCAAGTCATAGGTTCTGCGGCAGGATTGGTGCAGATTACGGGCAACCAAGCCGCGCAGGGATATTGCTTCTCTAGTCCTTGCAGCCTTTCTCGTGCTTCTCGAACCGCAGCATATAAAGACTGTCCACCCGAAAAAGCTGTTAGAAAATGCCTTAAAAATTCTTGAGCTACCACGTCTGGCACTGGTTCCCGCATGACAATTACTTGGGGAATGTGCAAATCCTCCAGATGCTGCACCAAGCCCAAGCCATCACAGGAGTTGAAAATCGCTAAGCGTAAGCCACGTTCAATCGCTTTTTTTAGGGCATTCCTTAATCTGTCCAGCGTAATCGCGTCTGTTTGATTCAGCTGAAGCAGCCCTTTTTCTTTGCTGGAACTATGACCGGCAAAAAAGAGGATGTCCCAACCTTGTTTCCAGAGCTGGTCATTTAACTTGTCTTGTTGCGGCTCTACTAAAAATTTCGTTGATGCCTTATCTGATAATTGTTCTAGAAAAACCCGGTCTTTTCCAGTATCGATTCCTTGGCTATTACCAAGAATCGCTAAAATCCTTACTTTAGAACCGGGAGCTTGTACATTAGATTTTTTTGGGGGTTGGTACTCCGGGGCGCTCAAGGCGACTTCAGCCTTGGGGTAATCTTCAAAGAATTTCCATAGATGCCAAGGAAGCCGCCGCAAAAGGTTATCGTTAGTTTCAATGATGAAGCGAATTTCTTCGTCTCGGTCTAAGTGCGTTCGTAACTGCTGGTTAATGTTGCCAAACGGTTCCGAGTTGAGCCAAGCATTGATGCTGTTTGACAACTGCTGGCATAAATCGCTAAATTCAACCTCAGAAACATTAGTTACATCGGCTTCTTGAATTTTGATACGAGGACACCAATCCAGACGTTGATACAGAGCCTTATAGAGCAACTGCCAATGTCTGTAGAGTTCGGGAATTTCTGGCGCTGCTGATAAACATCCTGTGAACTTCATAGGATTAGGATCGCTTTGTTCCCAAAGCTGGGCTGTAACGGCTCCAAAGCCATTCCCCAAATCACCATTGCCTAGGCTCAAAACAACTAACTTATTCATTGGTGTCTGGCAAAAGAGCGGTCAGATTACAAAAGCCTCTTTCATACTGACATCACCGAAAGCCACTTGCAGTTTAAAGCTTTCTCCCGATCCTCCCTGAAATCGCTTCAGTTGAATGTAGTTATCTTGGAAACGAGATTGTACTTCCTGAAGAGTTTCTCCTGATTCAGAGAGCAAACCTAGTCTGAGGTTGGGTGGCAGATAAGTTTCTCCCCCTATTGGGTGTACCTGCACTAAAATACCCACGTTCTGTTCGTCCTCCGGTGCTAGAGCTACCAACAGTGCTACGGATTGACTCCCTAGTTTTAGCCCCAAGTCAATCAGCTTCGCCCGCTTCACGCTAGTTTCACTCGCACTGGATGCACTTCTCAGGCTAAAGCCTAAATTCTGTTCGTCTGTGCCTAAAAGTGCTGATATAGACTGCCAACCCGTCTCAAATATATTCTGGAACCATTGGCTTAGGTTAACTGGTTGAGAGTCACAAGCAACAATTGAAGCGAGTTTTTTCTCTGCTTCTAAGGATTGCCCAATCTGATGAATGTGTAAGAGCAAATCTTCGAGCGATCGCAAACAGCCCACAGGTAGCTCACCGCTTTCTGGAACCGTTGGGGTGAATCCTAGTAGCGTCGCTTCTCTCAACGATTTGTCAAACTGTACGGCGACATAACCAATCCGGTCTGACCAAACTTCGGGCGGAATCTGGACGACAGAGGTATCTGGCAAGACGGGACAACACTCTAATTTACCCTTATTGGGGATGGACAAATCGGCGACATCCATAAAGGTTTGCATCACTGGGTTACAGCTCTGACTAGTTTCCCAATCAGTCTTTATTCCCATACAACGTAGGTAGAAATTCACGGCAGATACCGCCAACGTATTGAGATAAACCTGTTTGGCTTTCTTCTGATTGCTTTGTTGTCTGCGAAACTGTTCGGCGAAGCGGTGGGCATCCGAGCTTAGAGGTACAGTGAAAGTTAAAGATTCTGACAGGTTTTCCATCATTTTTTGTCTCTAAATTAAGCAATATTATTGAGATAATATTCTTTCAAATTCGCAGAAAATTTATTCAAACAACGGTAATAGAAACTACTGATAGTTGGAATTTTTATACCAAACTCTGCTGAAATTTGTTTCCAAGAATCTCCCAAGATTCGCCGTCTCACTAAGGCTCGGAAGTTAGCTTTTGGATGATTTACTATATGTTCCTTTTGAAAAAGCTTTTCCGGGTCTGATTCTATATATTCGGTAAGAATTTCATTGAGGACTGGAGGTGATTCCGGTACTGCAAAATTATCCAAGTCTGCAAGGGTCATTTTTTGAATGCCGGGGCTGCCTAAGATTTTCGGAATGGCTTCTTTAAAAAATCGCCGCTCCAAGAGAACATTGGCCCATGCCATCACACCTCCGCGTTCCGGGTCGTACTTGTCAATGTTTTGGCAAATATAAAGTAACAGTTCTTGTCGTGCCTCATCATAAATATCTTCATAAACACCTGAAAATTGACCCCACTGCGGACGGCAAAGCCTGCCTGATTGTAGAATTCCATTCAGGAGCTTCCTTAAAGCTAGCTGCCGTCCTTGAGCCAACGGTGGATGCTGCTGGGCGCTCTTGGCTAGTTGTTTAAGTTGCTCATCTAGTTCATCAAACGCCGTCTTATTCATTTAAGACACCAAAGGTTATTGAACAGCCGATACGAACCTCTATTTGTTTCTCAGATGCGAAACACGAATTTTATGCGAAACCTCGTTTATTGTTACAAAAATTTTCAAAGGCGCTTAGTACAAGCGGAACATCCGATCTGGTGTCAACTACTGCTGTTGAGAGAAATTCCTGCGGAAGCTTTTGAGCCTAGCTAAGACTTAAGAGAGCGCCGTTCTTTGAAGAAGATAGTCCGAAGATGATTTGCCAGTAATTAGCTACCAGTCCGAATTCCCGTCAGGTGGCTCAGACTCAGGTCACGCGCCGTGACACTTAAGACTTTCAAACACGAGGAGCGTCCGTGTCCGTATCAAGTATAGGTGAGTATTGAGAGTGCCAAAGCAGAACCACCAAGAGCGTCTGGTTAGGTTGTTCAAAGATTTTGGGTGTTTCCTTTACAGACCATAACGTTGACCTTACGAAGCTTTGACTTTTTGAGTATAAAGTTTCGTAACAAAAAGACGCTTCGGATAAAAGAAGCCGCCTGAACCAGATAAAAGGTAGAGCAACGCATTAGTTCATTCTGCACGCAGCACTCATGGCATCACATGACCAACTTAGGTAATTGTATTGTTGACACTCCAACACACAATTCCATCTCAAATTTTTCCCTTCGATGATTATGGACGACCCAACATGCCAATTCGTCAAGCAATTAATAACCGTTGCCTATGAAATTACCAAAAATTACTACATACAATAGACTCCCTGCATAAATCGTGAAGCATGTGCCAGTTCGTAGTTCAACAAGCCAGCAATCAAATCTATCAGATTTAAACGCAGACCAAACCGCTGGCGGCGGTTACGATAGCGACCTGAAAAGATGCGAAAAATCTTAAAGTGGCGAATCATATGCAGGGATTCGCACTCGTAGCCGAGCTAATGCCCGGTTATGCTGCTTTCCGCCTTTGGCAACAGTTGCTTGCAAATTTTTTGGTAGGAATAACACGCTCCTAGATGTCGTGAAGTCAAGAGGGCGAGCGCCGCTTCGACTTTCAGCCTTCTGTTGAACTTCTTGAACTGTGGGCACAAAAGAGACGTCGAGTCCCGTGGCTGAGAAACTCTCCGGTTTCTTGATTATGTCTTCCATAATTTGAGCACACAGGCTTTGGATGTATTGAACAGCCTGCCGAGCTTCCTCATGAGTTAGCTTCTTAAGCTTCCATTTCTTCTGTGGAAGTTGCTATTTTTCCTGCTGATAAATCTCTGAATATTCGCTTTGTAAGTCCTGTAGTTGGAGAACAATCGGAATATCTGACCAATTACGTCGCTGTGAATTGTCGTAATTGAGCCATTTAGCGCTCGTGTCGAATAACATGACTGAGGTTACTAACCAAACCCGTTGCTCGAACTCCCGGTACGCTGAGAGTACTACTACTCCCAGCAAATACTCCCACCAGGGCAACAGGCTTGCTAGCCTTAGTGCCAACCCTGTGAAGATCGGTAAAGCGTGTCGTAGTGAGGTTTAGGTTAAATAAATGTGAAAAAGCTTACCTTTCCAGCTTTTCAGTCCTCAGTAAGCCTACTAAATTAGACTAGACACGCTACTACTTCAGGAGCAGTTCCAACCACTGGGTCAGAAAAGAACTTTCAATTTTATTCTGCCTGGAGTAATGAAGCAGCGTTAGTCAAGACTGCTCTGTAACACACTAATTAACTCCTCCAATCGTAGGACTTTGTGCCCAGAATGTTTGTAAATACGGAGTTGTGATAAAGCTAGCTGTTCTTTTTTGGTTTGCCGACTAACATTCATTGAATTCCGGTCAATTACAAGGGTATCCTCAATCCCCCGATCTAGATTTTCAGCAATTTCCAACAGCGTTTCAGCGAAAGCTTCCGGCACTCGGATTGTAATTGTCGGCTTATTTTTCCACCGTGAGGGACGACCCCCACCCGCTCTTGCACCACCCCGACCAGAATTACCCATCATTAACCCCTTCAAGTTTTGTTACTAAATTGACGGAACATCAAAGTGTATAGCTGCTGTTACAAAACCAGTTGCTTTTGTTCAAAAGCTTTTTTAACTGTAAGCTATGCTTTTCTGGATTTGACACAGAATTGTTAAAATATCCTTAAAAATATCTCTAAAGTTGAAATCGTTATAGGGAAAGCGTTTCAGCCTCGTGTTCTTAGAAATCCCCTTATAGCTGGTCATTGACAATCAGTTTTATTTGTGATAAAGGTTCACCCCAAAACATTAATGGCGGCCCGTGTTTGGTCGGGAGACACTTCCAGGTATCTCTGCAAAGCTCCTAAATCTCTATGTCCGCTGATTTCTTGTAGGACCCGAAGGATGACTCCTTCGCCGTGCATGATCGTCAGCGATGTCCGGCGACAGCTGTGAGAGGAAGCCCCAGAAATGTCAAGTTTGTCAAAAGCTATCTCAAAAATGCTAATAGCATTTCTGAGGCTGAGACATCCTTTCCCTTGCTGTCCTGGAAACAGAAAAGGATTTTTGGGATCGACGAATAAAAATCCGTAGTTTGAGGAGCTGGTCACTCCTAAAGTGTCATACTCACTCGTTGGTGGAGTTGAGGCATTAAGTTGGCACTTGACCAGTTTCGATTCGTGAGAATAATGATGGCATTTCTTACACAGATAAACTTGTTGTTTGTCTCTGTACCAGCCTTGCTTACTGAGATGATTAGAGCCGCAAAGAGGACATTGAAGCAAATTATTCCAAACCAGTTTCCCTTCGGAATTTAAGTTCTTGTGGCTCCATCCTTCAAATAACTCTCGCAGGTGGAGTAATTTTAAAGAATCTTGGCGATATTGTTGGAGAATCTCTTTAAGATGAGGGTGGGTAGGAATTGTCCGAGTCGCTTGTTGTCCTTTAGTATTCGCTTTACGAAGGATAATATCATTTCGCACGGTTTCTTGATGAAAAGCGTCAACAAAATGCATTTGTCGGGCTTCAGAAACTCGACAAGCTGTATAAAAGCAGGTGGCAAATAGAGCTTTATCTCTCGTAAATCTGAATCCTTGCTCAAATAGCTGTTGAATTTCTCTATGGCTGAGAACTTTAGCTTGACCATTTCTGTCAATCAACATAAGTTTATGGCTCCTCGATTCCTAAAAAAAATGGGAACAATTTTACAGAGTTTTCAATGGCACAATTACTTCATTCAACCCAAATACTCAGGTTAAGGTAAAAGAAGTACAGCCTGTTCAACTTCTTCTCTAGAAACTTCTAAATATTTTTGGAGATGGGTGAGCCGGGTATGCCCAGAAATATTTTGAGTCACTCTGAGAGGCACCCCAGCTTTATTTATCTCTGTTAGTGCTGTCCGTCGCCAACTATGAGTAGAAGCTCCAACTACATTCACTCGCTTACAACCATTCATGAAGATTCCAGTGACTGTGTTCAAAGCGAGACACCCTTTTCCTTCTGCACCAGGGAATAAATAAGGGTTGTTAGGGTTCATGAAAAGAAAACCGTAACTCATTGAGTTATAAACTCCCAAACGAATTATGTTATCTCTCAATTCAGGATGATCCACGAAAGCTGTTTTTGTTTGAAAGCGATACAAACAGCTTTTACATTTATACATTTGTTTATCCCGACTCATTCCAGCGGTTGTAATGTCGTAACTAGCACATTTCGGGCAAATAATTCTCTGCTCGCTGTCAAAAACCTGACCACAATGCAAGCTCTTGTAATCCCATTGTCCGATAATCTGTTTAATCTTTATAAGTTCTATAGAGTCTTGGATGTATTTTTCTAAAGATGGGATTAGCTTCGGATGAGTGGGAATGCAGCGAGTAGCCTGTTGACCTTTAGTAATGCATTTCCTAATGACGATAGTCTCTCGAACTTTATCTCCATCAAAGATATCTGTGTATCGAGCTTGTCGTGCTTCTGAAATCCGACAAGCTGTGTAATAACAAAGTTCATTCAGAGTCCGATCTCGCTGGCAAAGGAATCCCTTAGTTAGCAGCAGTTCTCGTTCTTCTGGAGTTAAAACTTTGGCCTGACCGTTTCGATTAACTTTCATGAGATTTTCTTGAATTAGAGTTGATAGCTTTTTTGGGTTGGACAGACAATTTGGACTTTAAGCAACCCGGTTTAATTCCCAGATCGCCGCAGCGATTTAGGAAAATTTTTGGCAAAATTCCCCTGGTGCAGAATCAACGATTTAAGAAGGAAGCTTGAAGTTGGCTTAAGTAGATTTTTTAGCGACTGACTCATTCTAAGGGGCAACTGTTTAGTCCTAACTAGGTTGCACCCTGTTGTAAAGTTTTGTTAAAGCGAATAAGTTCCGCCAGTCTTGTTGGCGGGAACGATATTTCCGTGGTGCCAAGTGAAGGAGTAAAATTTCTCAAAATTCTTAGAACTGCGTTTTCTGGATAGTCCCGTGACAGTCACTTCCATGTCTCGCACTGCTGCTGTGCAGTAATCGTTTAGCTTCTGGAGAAGTTCTTGGTTGCCAGAATCCGCAACAGTGCAGATTACTGCTAAGGAAACCAGCAACCAGGAATTGCCATGATATTGAGAAGTGAGACTTTTGAGTACTTTACGTTGGGGAGCTTTCAGCTCGTTAGTAGAAACAAGCTTACGAAGAATTTTCCAGGCTTTAAGTCGTTCTGGGGTAGAAACGTTGTGATAAGGCTTGAGGCAGCGGCTGAAAGTATAATTGGCCTGCATTTCAATAATGTGGCAGAACAGGTCAGGTGCACTTGTGAAGGGACAGTCATATTCCTGGTTAGCGAACGCTTTACTAATCCACGGGTGTCCGCTTTCAATCAGCTTCCACAAGTTCTGGAGTAAATTCGCCCGTGCCCAAATCGCGTCGTAGTACCACTGGTTGACGGTCTGGTCCTCAACCGCTTCAATGAAAGGGTCATTTCCTTGAAGCTTTGCCTGCCAGCAGTGAGAAACAAAGAAATAGAAAGCAGCTAGATGACCCCAGTAAGCTTTCTGGTCTTCTGTCTGAGCATATTTCAGAAGGCTTTGACGAGGAAGGTGCCCGATGTACTTGGCTAGCGATGGTTCGGGACTGGATGAGAAAGGGTTCATTTTTAAGAAGTGGTTTAAAGTTCAGAGTCAGGCGTCTTGAAGTACGAATTGAAGCGACAGTCTCGGCGGCTATCTTGCCGTGCGATCGCTTCCTGCTGAGACTTGAGACAGTCATGGGCAGCTCAACATCTAAGCATTCAAATATCTTAACATCTAAATATTTAAACATTCAGACATTTAAACATTTAGATGCTTTTCACTTTGAACTGCGATAGAATCTGTCCATCAGGACTCATTGCCGCATCCCATGATTGTGACAGTTGCTCTAAGCTTTTAAACATTCAAGCATTTAAGCATTTAGATGCTTTTCACTTTGAACTGCGATAGAATCTGTCCATCAGGACTCATTGCCGCATCCCATGATTGTGACGGTTGCTTCATTTAAAGGAGGGGTGGGGAAAACAACCACGGCCTTACATTTGGCTGCCTACCTCCAACAGCATGCTCCAACTCTTGTGGTAGATGGGGATCTTAACCGCAGTGCTAGTGAGTGGGCTAGTCGAGAGAAATTGCCGTTTAAGGTTGTGGATGAAAAGCAGGCAATCCGCTTTGCCAAACAGTACGAACATATTGTGATTGATACACCCGCGCGACCTGCTCCAGAAGAACTTAAGACCTTGGCTGAGGGCTGCGACCTACTGGTCTTGCCCACTTCGCCTGATGCGCTGGCTCTCAGTGCCATGCTGCAAATGGTGGCGGCGCTGCATGCCCTTACTTCTAACTACCGAATTTTGCTAACTCTGATTCCTCCTCATCCCAGCAAAGTTGGACTAGAAACGAGAGCTACGATTGAAAATGCCTCTCTACCTATCTTTAAATCGGAAATTCGACGGCTAGCAGTCTTCCAACGGGCTGCCTTAGAAGGGGTTCCAGTCTGCGATGTGAAAGACCCCTATGCTAAAAATGCTTGGCGCTGCTATACCGCTGTTGGGAAGGAGATACTGCCATGAGCCGTTTTGACGAGCTATTCAATGCCGCTAAAAAAGTACCTGCACCTGAGACCGAGCCGACCAAAAGTACCAAACTATCTAAAAGTAAAGACCCCAACTATATCCGCACGACTGTTTACCTTCCCAAGGAATTACATCGGCAACTGAAGTCCGTCGCGGTGTCGGATGAACAGGAGATGAGCCAGATTGTTGAAGAATCTCTTGCCCAGTATCTGAAATCTCGATCGACTTATCTAGATGTTTAAATTCTTGTGCGATCTCGCTACTACGTCCTGATAGCGGCGATCGCGCGAAGGTGAAGATTGACGCTTCAATGTAGCAAGAATTTCATCAACCGTGCGCTTGCTTTTCGACCAATTCTTAAATTAATGTTTGTCGCACTCGCTCCTCACTCCGTCCCAAGTGTCTCTTTCGGCTCCTTTGGCTTGTTAGAGTCGAGAGGGGATATTATTCCCCGTCCCTCTCTGTTAAATCTGGGCGTGCAACTTTCATCGCACCCAGCTTCCGATATTCTCAAGGTTTAAACCCGTTGCTTCAT
>NZ_JACJOQ010000514.1:0-9123 GCF_014695635.1 Coleofasciculus sp. FACHB-712
TCTTGATAAAGAAGATTAAAGAATTCGCTATAAATTGCTTCTAATTCATATTTTCTTGTCCAAGGCATATAGCGCCGCGAAAAACGGACAAGCCTACCCAAAGCTTGAAAATCTAATTTAAATAACCTTTCTAATCCCGGACGTTGTACTTTGACAACAACATCTTCACCCGTATGCAGCCGTGCTTTGTGGACTTGCCCTAAACTAGCCGCAGCAATCGGAAAACGATCGAATTCCCGATACAGAGCATGAATTGAATTACCAAGTTCCAATTCAATCAGCGCGACTGCTTGCTCGGCACTAAATTCCGGAACCCGATCCTGTAGCTGCCCCAACGCTTCTACATATTCTAGAGGCAGCAAATCTGCGCGGGTAGATAATGCCTGCCCAATCTTAATAAAAGTGGGACCTAAATCTAGTAAAGTTTCAACTAACCACTGTGCCCGACGCTTTTTATGTAAAGGGGAAGTATTTCTAAAGATATTATCCCACCATAAATAAAACACCCACTCTGCTGCTGCTCCAAAAATGTCTAGTTGACGAGCAAGGGCAGTATATTTCGTTCGTTGCCAACGTAGGGGTTTTAGTGGAGCTTTTGCGAGCATATCATCCCTTAATAAAGTCAGGAGTCAGAATCGGGGTGCTTGGCAGGTAAGCCCTTACAAGAATTAGTAAGCCGTGAAATCTCGAAGCAAGCCAGTCTGAACTGCTACAAGAACAGAAGAGAGGAATTCACCACTTTCCCCCTATTTTCAGAATATGCAAGTTAAACGTGCAACAGCTTATAAATTCTCAGATTTGGCGTCTGGTTGTCTAGTTTCTGGCTTCAGACTTGAGTGCTGTCAAAAGACTGAGGCAATGTGAGGGTAAAGCAGGTTTCGCAAGCGTGAGTATCTTCAGTAGAACAACTAGAGACAGCGATCGCACCATTGAGGTGCTGTACTAAAGACTTTACCAGAGCTAGGCCCAACCCAGTGCCTTGAATTGCTTGTTCGGTGATGCCTTTACCCCGGCGGAATTTATCAAAGATATACCCCATTTCTGCTGGCGAGATGCCAGGACCATTGTTGCTCAAGTAAAGAACAATCTGATTCCCTTGCGGATTAATCTCGTGAGTAGCACGCAAATGAACGGTAGAATCTGGCTCAGAATATTTGCCAGCATTGGTCAAAAGTTCATGCAGTATGCGATTGAGGCTATCCGCGTCAGTCTGAAGCATTAGCGATCGCTTGGGGAACTCTACGGCTAGCGTTAATCCTTTATCCACCCATTTCTGCTCAAACGGCTCAACTAACTCTTGAATAACCTGTTTGAGGTCTATCTTTTGCAGATGAATTGAAGATTTCTTCGACTCCAGTTTCTGGAGAGCGAGTAAGTCCGCGATCAAATCAATTTCTCGAGTACACTGCTCATCCAGCATTTGCAGATACTTAGCACGACTTTCTGGCGACTGTTCGGCTTGACGTAACATCCGAATTGCTAGCTTCATCGTGGTGAGCGGTGTGTTCAACTCATGGCTCAGGTTGCTGATGAATTCATCCTTCACTTGATTGAGTTGCCGCAACTGATCGAGTTGTTGGCGAGTTTTTTCGTACAACTTTGCCTGCACTTCCATACTGCCTTGCAGCTGGGCGGTACGCTCCTCAACGAGGGCTTGCACTTGGCGTAATGATTGCGTTTGAATGATTGCCGTACTCGCCTGAGCGCTGACTAATTTTACTAACTCTAATTCCTCAGATTGCCAGGAACGAGGCTGATGATGCTGTAGCACCAGGAACCCTAACACGGTACCTTGGCTTTCCAGGGGAACCATCAGCAGAGCAGGCATGGCTTCTTTAAACAGGTCGGAGGATTGGCTGGCAGAGGTGTCTGCTGGGTTGCTGGTAGCGAGATCCGCTTGATTCGCGATCGCCAATAGCTCAGGTGACTGCATGAAGACCTGTTGGCACCAGTGACACTCCGAGAGCGCAAAAGAATGGTTTAACCAAGAAGGTGAAACAGAAGCGGTTGTTTCTTTAATTGCTGCTTGTTCGCTGTTGCTTTGGGAAGACCATTCGCAAACCACCGTAACTTTCGCTTTAGGAATCTGCTTTAAAGAACGGTTTTTCAACGGGGGAGCGACGTATTTCAGCAGTAGAATAAAGCCACGGTGAACTTGGAAAGCTTGAGCTGTACCGGCAAGCGCGAGTTGGAGAATCTGATTCACGTCTTTGCCTGCTCGAATTGCCAAGGTCAGCTGGTTGATCAGGATTTGGTATTGGGCGGCGATACGCACCTGTCGCTGGAGTTGGACTTGAGAAATTGCGATCGCAACTGAGTCTGACACAGCTTTCAGCAATTCTTTTTCAATCTCTGTCCAATCGCCGGGTTGCGATCGCCCGACGACAATCACCCCATTTGCTGAAGATTGAAATTGGGTTTGAATTCCCAGCACGGCACGTACCGGATCTTCCCAGGCACGTCCAGTTTCAATTGCCTGAGTATCCGAAATCGCTACAGGTTGGCGATCGCTTAGGATCTCTTCTAGCACGGCATTTTCTTGCATCCATCCTTTCGAGGACAGAGGACGCACGCTCTTAAACTCAACGGTTCCCGCCTCCGCCACGTTGGATGTTCCGTTAGACCCTGAAAATGCCTCTGCATACCAAAAAGCAGCCTGTGGCGTCGCCTGATGGCTCGCGATCGCTTTTATAAAACAAGCGTCTGCCTGCAAACTCCTTCCCACCACCTCCGCAATTTTGGGCAATACCGCTTCCGGAGCTGAGCTTGTCAGAAGGATTTGAGTAATCTGTTGCCCTAAGTGAATGCAGCGATCGCTGGGGTAATGCATGAGTGCGCCCTTGTATTCCTCTATAAAACCCGGTTCAACTGGACTGGGCATCGGTGAAGTGAGAGGCTCTACCATCAGGGTTGCAGCTGTTTGCAGCTCTTTGACAGCCGCCAGCTCTTCCTGAGCCGCTTTACTAACGCTAGCGTGCCGCTTTGCGACCAACTCTTGGGACATCCGCGTTGCGATCGCAGTGGCTGCATCCATATCCGCTTGTGCATCATTCATCTTAGCCGAGCTTCATTAGGAGGACATCAAGGCAGGGGTTAAAAGACACTCTGCTGGATAGAGGGAGAGGCGTTGGCACGGCAGCAATAAAAACAGTCGTTTGTCGGGAGCAATCCGCTGTCAATCTTTTACAACCATGACTGGGGCAACCAGATTTCACCCTCACTCTTCTATAGACTAGGGTTCCCAGATTTTTTAGATTTCTACCAGTTCAAATGCCTAATTTCTAGAAGTGGTAACCAGTACCTCTGTGGCTAACCGTTTCAACGACTCAGCCTGCCCCAGGATTTTTTCTTCCAGCAGCACGCGCGACTCTTGCGTCACCTGACCAGACATGGCAGCTTGTTGTAGGCTCATAAAAGCTTTCAGATCCTCTGAGCCATATTTGCCTTGGAGCATCTCCCGGAGCAGCTCTTCTGCTTCCACTGTCAAAAAACCAGTACTGAGAGCTTGTTGAACCACTTCTCGAATTAGAATCATCGTGCACCTCCTAGACGACTTGCTCAGCAAGGTCAGTATCCAATTTATCCAGTTGCCATCAGGTGACGCTAATCTTTCTGTCTAAGTGACCCTGTCGGCAATGACTTTATGATGTATACATCCTGATTCTTGTAATTTCCAGTTAGGGCTTTTGTGATTGAAATCACTGAAATATCTACTAAAACCTGAATGCCAAATTGGCTTTTTCTTAAATAAAGCTCAATGGCAGACTTGCTCTAAATCACAGTGACGTAACTTCTTTTCTCCCCTTCCTCCGTAAGCGTTTCATCCCTAAAACAAGAGGAGTCAGGAGAAGTTGGCGTAGCGCTAGCGCAGTCTTGCCAGTCTAATGTCAGGTAGTCGGCAGAAAAACCATTGGAGCAACGAGAAGCTCATTTTTTGAATAAAACGGGGTTCTCACTAAAGAAGTGATTTTCAGCGGTTTTTCTAGGGAACAACCTAGGGAACAACAATGTTTGACGTTTAAGAACGCCTTTTTTTTGCTTCCTGCTGGGCAATTTCACTCTTTTTCCGATAAGATTCCACCCGATCCTGAGCCGTTCCGTAACGACTATCAGAGGGGGGTACAGCAGCCATTAAATCGGAAGCTTGTTGCCATTTAGCCGCCAAATCCAACCACTGAGCAGAAGTCTGAGCATTTCTCCCCGCAATTGACGTTTGTTCCGCCAGTCGCACCGCGTCTGCAAAAGGATCTGACGAAGGCAATGCAGTTGTCTGGGTGCTTGATGCTACAGGTGCTGAAGAGGTTGCTGGCGCTGTCGTCTTTGGGGAAGAGTTTGGCGCAGAAGCTGGCGTCCGAGTAATCGTAAATGGCCCTAGCCAATCATAAAGTGCCCAGCCTACCAGCAGTAAAAGTAACGATAAGCTGGCACCGCCCACAATACCACGCCAGAATTGGCGTTTTTCCCGTACAAACCGGGAGGACGGCTGGGGGAATGGTGGCTGACTTTTTTTGGCAGGTTTCCGTCCCTTGAAATCTTCTCCTAAACGTCGAAAAACATTCGGCTTGGCAAGGGTAATTTCTTCAGCCCAAAGTAACTGACTCTCCGGATCTCGATGAATTTCTTCTAGCCAGAGTAATTGTTGCTCTCGGACAATCCGACTGTTGATATTGACTCGACGAATATTTCGCGGTGAAATTGATTCCAGAATCTGCCGAATGCGCTGTACCAGGCTAGATTGTTCGAGTTGATCTGGCGTAGCTGCCTCACACAAAAGCTGCAAGACACCATCGGCAAAAATGGCTCTGGTTCTGACACCAGCCTCTGCCAGCTTGTCATTGAGTATTTGAATAATCGCCGCCACGCTCCCCTGGCGAGCTTGTTTGGCGATATCATCCATCGGATCAACCATTTTGTTTGAGTAAATGATGCCGGTAGTTCAACCTGACTTTTTTTATTTAAGAGTATCAGTCTTTTTGTTTAAGAGACTCTGTCAGAGTAGTATAATTGACCGGCAACTGCGAGCGCTCCTTTTTTGCTCTTAGTTTCCTGAAGCAGCGCAGATGATTGCTAAAGGCCTTGCTGTGGCAAGATGCCTCTGTCAGAAGATATTTTTTCTACATTGAGCGGGAGGTTCGCTTACGAAGGCTTTGTTAAGGCAATTGGGAGGCATGCAAGCACCTCCCATTGCGAGATGCTATCTGTCGCAGAGCAGCCAGTCGCACTCTTGAATGATAAAGTGAAATAGCTAAACAGAAGATTGGAAAAACCGGGAACTGAATCATGGGCGCATTGATTCGCGGCGCAATTTTTGTTTTGGATGACAACATCGATACCGATCAAATTATCCCAGCTGAATACCTGACTCTGGTTCCTTCCAAGCCTGACGAGTACGAAAAGTTGGGCAGTTATGCCTTGATTGGATTGCCGGATCGTTATGGAAAGTTTGTGGCTTCTGGAGAAATCAAGACCCAGTATCCCATCATTATTGCTGGGGAAAACTTTGGTTGCGGTTCTTCACGGGAACATGCACCGATTGCTTTGGGTGCTAGCGGCGTTAAAGCGGTGGTGGCTCAGTCTTATGCTCGGATCTTTTTCCGCAATTGTGCGGCTACTGGGGAACTTTACCCTTGGGAATCCTCTGAGCGGTTGTGCGATGAATTTGAAACGGGACAGGATGTTTCAATTGATTTTGAACAAAATCAGCTGATTAACCATACCTTGGGTAAAACTTATTCTCTCCAGCCTTTGGGCGATGTAGGCCCAGTGATTGATGCGGGGGGGATTTTCGCTTATGCTCGGCAAACAGGGATGATTCCTACCCGGTAGCGATCGCAACATTTTGAGTGTTGAATTTTGAGTTAAATCCTTCAACACTCAAAACTTTTGAAGCTAAGCGCGATCGCTTTTACAATTCTTTAAAATAGTTATTAATGTCTGTAAGCCAAAAACTATTGACGACTATGCTCCTAAAGTGTACAACCCGCCACATCCGCATCTATACCGCTGAAGTGAAGAACAACGAACTCGTCGAGAGTGACAATGTATTGACCCTAGATGTCGATCCAGATAATGAATTTAATTGGAACGAAGACGCTCTGCAACAGGTTTATGGCAAATTCGATGAGATGGTTGAAGCTTACAACGGTGCAGATTTAACCGAATATAATCTGCGTCGTATCGGTTCCGACTTGGAACATTTTTTGAGAAGCCTGCTACAGCAGGGACAAATTAGTTACAACCTGAGTAGCCGCGTTCTTAATTACAGCATGGGACTGCCTCAGGTTAGCACTCAATCGGCTGAGTAATTCTTTTTTAGTTGTTAGAAAAGTTGAGTTTAATTATCAGAAAACTTTCTAACAACTAATTACTGGTCACTACAGATAATTTACCGCCAAATCCGATTCCCATTTTCATCAACGCGAGCTTGGCGAATCACATCAGAGATTTCCTCGGCATCCTTAACATGGTGTAATGCCTTCTTTTCTCCGTCCGGCTCTTCCACTTCAAAGTAAGTTGGAACAACGATATGGTCGCCGGTAATATCTGGCGCATCTACCGCAATTTGCTGGGCTTTTTCTTCAACGGTTTCGGGTTTGTCGGAAATTCTATCGCCCGGATTAGTAGTTCTATTGGTTGTATCTTTGGGTGGGTTTTCCATATAACTCCTAAAGATTTGAATCTTAATGTTACTAATATTAGATTAGAGAAATGGGTGTGCGATCGCCTCTTTCTGTGGGTGTAAGTCAGCTCTCTGTCTGTTTCTGCATAGATGAGGAATTTTGCTGAGGTGAGTTGATAACGCTACCATCCAAAGACTGAGCATTTGCAGCAACTTGGGATTTAGCCGCTCGTTTCTGCTCCAAAAATTGCTTAAGAGCAATGCGGCGATTTTCTAAGAAGCGGCTCCAAAACCCTGGAAGAAAATGATCCATCGTTTCAGCCAGCGCCCAAGTTTCCAAATTTACCATCTTGGAACGCAGGCGGTGAGACTCCTCTAAAGAGTCAATTAATTGCTTAATTTCTGCACTAGCAGGTGAATTAAGCTCTGAAAATGGTGGATCTGTAGCAGTATAGGCTTCGGACTTGGGCATGGCAATTGGGGAAAGTGGCAGTACACAGAGCAAATTGGAACAACAATCCTTGATTGGCGAAATTGGAGAACCTGCAAAGGGCACAATGCGGTATCAAAGCAGGACAACAAATGTAAACCCTCGACTCCCCATCTCTACCAAGAAAGGGGAGGATTTCGCCCCTCGCTCGTGAGGAGTTGAAAGAGGAGTTAAACTGCCCCGGTTGAAGTTTGGTAGCTGGAGTGATTTTACCCAACGTTAAAAAAAGCATCGCCTAGTCTGATTCAAATTTAACGCGAAGTGTCAGTTTCTCAAGCACGAGAAGACCCTTAACCGCTAAACTCTGGAAATAGAAACTTGATTATTTTTTACCTCTAGTGTATAAAAAAGACCCCGAAAGCCCTTGGACGTATAAACCTTGGTGGTGTCAGCCTTGGTCTATTTTGCTGACAACTATTACCGTCATCACTGCCTCTTGGACACTAACCAAAACAATTTGGATAACGGCTGGCGTCTCGATTCCCATTCTTGTGTGGATGTCATACTTTTTGCTACTCTGGCCTCGACTAATGCGGCGTTATTATCAGCAAACAGAAAATTCTGTAAGTGAAGAATGAGTTTTATTGACCGATCGCAAATCTATTGAGTGTCAGAGGCTACAATCCAGATTAACGCTCAGATTTGGCGAATTGAGAAAGAGCTACCTTTCTCAGTAGCTTCTGGTAACAGCAAGTCAAATCACAACAGGCTGATGGGAGCGCATAACCTTCATGAACAATTCTGCGGCAACGCTTTACTGCTCGAATCTCAATTGTCAGGCTCCTAATCCCCAGAGCCATAACTTTTGTCAGAAATGCCGCACGCCGTTGCTCAAACGGTACTTGTGGGCAGTTGGTGAAGGGATAGAGGCTTACAAAGCTGGGGATCTGATTGCTGAGCGATATTTGCTGAAAAGCGATCGCATCATTTTAGATACCAAACCGGCTTTGTCTCCGGAAATGTTGCCGGAGATATCCAACAGCCTTATGCCGTATCTCAAGCTGTCTCCCTATCAGCTGCACGTTCCCCAACTATACGGACTTCTGACACCAACGGAAGGGCAGCGTAACGCCGAAACTTGGCTGCTAGAGCAGGTACCGATTTACAGCTGCGGGAACGGGGAAGGCACCCTCATGCCAGAACTAACCAGCGTCTGGAAAAACGCCTCGGCAATGCGCCAACTGACTTGGCTATGGCAGATGGCAAATTTGTGGGAACCCCTGCAAATCAATCATGTAGGGTCGAGTTTGTTGACACCAGCGCTGCTGCGAGTAGAAGGTTCCATCCTTCGGTTATTGATATTGCAGGCGGATCGAAGCTCCCCAGTAACGCTGCAAAACTTAGGTCAACTTTGGTCTAAATGGGTCGCCGCTTCACACCCAACCATTGGAAAATTTTTGGAACAAGTTTGTCAGCAGCTCAACCAAGGAGCCGTACAGACGGCAGAGCAGCTGGTGGGGCTGTTGGATGAGGCAATGGAAACCATTGGGCGATCGCAATCTTGCACCTATCAAATTGTCACCCGCAGCGATACAGGGCCAACTCGTCGGCAAAATGAGGATGCCTGCTATCCCCCCAGTCCAAGCAGTACCAATCCCTCCCTTCCCTTGGCAATAGTCTGCGACGGTATTGGGGGACATGAAGGCGGGGAAGTCGCCTCCCATCTGGCAATTGCAACTATCCAAGAGCGAGTACAGAATCTGCTGGCGAATCCAGCCAATCCTTTAAATCCGACCGCTCTTACCCTAGAATTGGAAAACTTTGCCTGTGCTGCCAATGATGTTATCAGCCAGCGCAACGACACGGAACAGCGGCTCGACCGGCAACGCATGGGCACTACGTTGGTGATGGCGTTAGCCCACGCTCATGAAATGTATATCACTCATGTGGGAGATAGTCGAGCTTACTGGATTACTCGCACGGGGTGTCGGCAGATCACCCTAGATGATGATATTGCTTCGCGGGAGGTGCGGCTCGGATACGCCCTCTACCGGGATGCAGTGGAACAATCCGG
>NZ_JACJOQ010000515.1:0-6452 GCF_014695635.1 Coleofasciculus sp. FACHB-712
CGCGGAAATTCCCTCGGCGTGGGTGCCACTTTGCGGAGATAAAGACAGTGGCGATCGCTATGACTACAAGGAGTCGTAAACCCTTCTATCGACTCAATGACACCACCCAATTGCACAAGCGCTGGTTGTAGAGCATTGGTTTCTTCTTCTGTCCACTGTCCTCGATAGAGGATGGCTAAGCCACCGGGTTTTAGTAACGGGAGGGCATATTCTGCACAGACAGATGCTGTGGCGACGGCTCTCACCAGTGCCAAGTCGTAAGAAGCTCGATGCTGGGGATGTTGACCAATTTCTTCCGCTCTACCAGTCAAAGTAGCAGCATTTTGAATCCCCATCTGGTCGATCAGAGTTTCTAAAAACGCGATTTTTTTGCGCGTGGCATCCAGTAAAGTGACGGTGCAATGGCTGAGGGCGATCGCAATGGGAATCCCCGGAAATCCTCCTCCAGTCCCAATATCGATAGCGCGTTCGACGGAGGGAAGGGACAAGCGATCGCTTGTCTCTTCCGAGTTAGAGGATAGTAGAGGCGCAATTCCTCGCAGAGAATCCCACAGATGTTTTTCCCAAAACTCTGTCGGTTCGGTGATGCGAGTTAAATTTAGCTGGCGGTTTCCTGCCAAAATTAGCTCGTAAAGGCGCTGAAATTGTTGCCTCTGTTCGGCTTCCGGCTGCCAGCCTAATGTTTGCTGCCAGATGTCTGCCATTTCCGGCAACATTAGCGTCTCAATCTCACCCATGACCGCCAACCTTCAACTTTTTAAATTTGTGAATTACCCTTCGGGAAAGGGTTCGCCCTACAACCGCCCAAACCCATTTAAGCTGCTGGTTGCGGCTCAATTACTTTAGCTTCTAATGATGCTGGCTCCACCGAGTGCAACTCTCCGTGGTTAATTGTCCAGCATCGATCGGCAATCGCTAACAAATCACCCGCATCGTGAGTGACAACCAACAGTGTCCAATGGGTTTTGAGTTTTGCTAATAAACTAACTAGCTGACGCCGCATTGACCAATCTAGGCCAGCGGTGGGTTCATCCAACAACAACAAATGAGGTTGGCGAATTAACTGCACTGCTAGAGCAAGGCGTCGCTGTTGACCTCCACTCAAGGAATGCGGTGAGGTATGCAACGGCAGATGTGCCAGATTTACTTCTTGCAGAGCTTCCGTGACTTTTTCCAATCCCAACTCTGGATGCCCCATCCGCAGTTCTTCTAAAATTGTCCCGCCACAAAAATGCCGCTCTGGAAATTGAAAGACTAATCCTCCCAACTGTTGCAGATGTTCGGGAGTCAGTTCTTGGTCTCGCCAATAGAGGGCACCATCCGTTTTTTCCGCCAGACCTGCGAGAATTTCTAAAAATGTGCTTTTGCCAGAGCCACTTGGGCCAATGACAAGACCCAGATTGTTCGGTGCCAGTTCTAAATTAAGGGCTTTTAGAATCGCAGTAGGGGCAGCCGGGGGGTGATAAGTCAGGTTTTTGAGATAGAGCATTAATTACCCGAATAGAAAATAGAAAGCGAACTCGTCAAGGCATCCAGTTGGGAACAAAAAAGCCTTCTTTAATTTTGACTTAAATTATTCGGCACAAGAAAAACTGAACAAAACCTGTTTTTGAGCAAAACAAATTTTATCCGCGATTCCGGATCTCTTTATTTCTACTTTTATCCTTGGCATTTAAAAAAAATTAACTAAATTTTTCCGGAACCTGGAATTTAGTAAGGGCGTCAAACGCATTTAACTCTCTTTATCTAGAAGTGACTAATTATACACTTGTTGTTTCTAAATGTTGAGCCGAAGGGCGATGGTAACAGAATATTTTCTGGCGTTACTAGATAGCATTTAACATTGGAGACAGCATTCACTCAAGCGTAAGGTTTTGTGAGGATGACGATAATGGATCGATTTTCGGTTCCGAAGCAGATTGTTTCTGCGATCGCAAATACACCCGCGATTTGCTCTAAGCCTTTGATCGCGCCAGCGTCTGCACGTTTTGCTCTGCTCGCATTGCTGATGGCAGTCAGCGTTTGGTCTAGCCCTAGTCTAGCGGATGACCCTTTTCGCTCTAGCAATCCTCGGAATATCGGAGACAGTACAGAAGCTGCTTTCAAGGCAATCTTTGAAAAGGGAAACTATCTAGAAGCAAAGCGTTACCTACAGCAAGCGGAAACGCAGGAACCCAACGAACCCCTAGCATACGCAATGAAGGCGTCTCTCACCTACTCCTCTATTGACTGGAAAGGGGAAAGTGCGGAGAGCAAGCAACAAAAACAAGCTTTGTTAGATGAGTTTAAATTATACGCGGACAAGACGCTGCAAACGGCTGAGAAGCTCACAGCAAGCGATCCCTTGCGGGGAAATCTCTACACCGCAGTAGGTCATTTTTTACAAGGCGCTCATACGATTGCGATCGCGAATCGAGATGCAATCAAAAGTGGTCCGCAAGCTTTGAGTAAATTGCAGCAGGTATTTGAATACCTCGATAAAGCTGAAAAGATTGCACCTGATGACGCAGAACTCAACTTGCTCAAGGGGTATATGGATTTAATGATTGCGGTGAATTTGCCATTTTCTAACCCCAATCAAGCGATTGAACGCTTAGAAAAAGCAAGCCCGTCTTATTTGGCTTATCGAGGAATTGCCGTCGGCTATCGGGACTTGAAGAAGTACGATAAGGCGTGGGAATTTGCGGAGAAGGCAAGTCAAATCACGCCAAATAACCCAGAATTGTTCTATCTCAAGGGGCAGATCCTGGTTGAGCAAGGGAAGAAGAAAAACAATAACCAAGATTTGATCAAGCGAGCGGTGGAGAATTTTGACAAAGCGATCGCAAAAGAAGCCCAACTCCCGGCGAACGTCGTTAAACAGCTGAAGCGAGAACGCGATAAAGCACAACGCCGGATTACGGGAGGATAAAGCCTAAAAGGATGAAGTATAAACGATAGGATGAAAGAAAGGATGAAATGAGTTTGCGGTTCCAAAACAATGGATTGAAGCCGATTTCTCGAATTTCATCCTTTACACTTTATACTTCACGGTTGATATGCAGGTAGTGTTCCGCGAGTTTAACCCTTTCGATCTGTGGATCTGGCTGGAGTTCAGCATGGTTCCCTCGGAGATGGAAAAGCAGTATGTCGAGGAGGTGTTTAACTCCTGGTTCTTCTTGGGGAAATTGGGAGGATTTAATGCAGAAAATCTCCAAGTCCAGGATACGGGTTTAGATATCAGCTACATGGATTACGATTCTGACGCAGCGGATAACACGATGGTCTCGCTCATGCATAATATGGGCGAGTTTGAGTACGAAGGGGGATGGGCACGGTGCTGGCTCGATTTGGGAACCAGTGATGCGATCGCGCTTGATATCCTGATCAACTCTCTCAACCAGCTGAACAACGAATACGTGAGAATTGAACGTTTGTACATTGGCGGCGAAAATGAAGACTGGCCCGTTGAGGGTAGCGAAAGTCGGGCTGCCTTTAGTTACAACGAAAATTGACAAAAACGATGCACAAATCAGGTGAAATTCGGGTGCTTGCCTTGGGGCTGATTCGGAACGACGAGCGCATTTTTATTTCCGAAGGCTATGACCCCGTTAAGCAAAATACATTTTATCGCGCCTTAGGGGGCGGCGTTGACTTTGGAGAAACCAGCCTCGAAGCACTGCAACGAGAATTTCAAGAAGAAATCCAGGCTGAATTAACGAATATTCGATATCTTGGCTGTATCGAAAATTTGTTTACTTTCAACGGTAAGCCTGGTCACGAAATCATTCAACTGTATCAATGTGATTTTGTCGATCCCAAGCTTTATCAGATTGAACGAACAATTTTTGCTGAAGGCGATCGCCAAAAAGCGGCACTTTGGGTAGAAATTAATCGTTTTACATCTGGCGAGTTGCGATTAGTCCCAGGAGAATTTTTGCATTACTTGTAATCTTGTAGGGACATGGCATTGCCATGTCCCTAGACCTAAAAAAACTACATCCCTCGCGGATTAAGATTTATCGGAACATACTGCTGACAGAACTATCTTCGTGAACCCGCCAAATAGTTTCGCCCAGCACATTGGCGACCGAAAGAACCGTCAGTTGTTTAAATCTATCTGCTTCGGGGACTGGGATGGTGTTGGTGACAATCACCTCTTCAAATATCCCGCTTGAGAGCCGCTCAATCGCGGGTGGAGAGAAAACTGCATGGGTAGCACAGGCATATACCTGCCTAGCGCCTTCTTTGCGTAACAACCGAGCGCCCTCTGAAATGGTGCCGCCGGTGTCAATCATGTCGTCTACTAAGACGGCTGTTTTGCCTTCGACATCGCCAATCAGATTCATTACTTCTGCTACGTTATGCGCTTGCCGACGCTTATCAATAATCGCCAACGGCGCATCGTTCAGCTTTTTCGCAAACGCTCTAGCTCTAGCCACACCACCTACATCCGGTGAAACAACAACCAAGTCAGATAGTTGCTTGTTTGCCAGGTAATTGATGAGGGCGGGTGAGCCGTAGACGTGATCGAAGGGAATATCAAAGTATCCCTGAATCTGGGCTGAGTGCAAATCCATCGCCAAAATCCGGCTGGCTCCAGCCTCTGTAATCAGGTTCGCAACCAGCTTGGCGGTAATGGATTCGCGTCCCGCTGTTTTGCGGTCGGCTCTCGCATAGCCATAATAAGGAATGACTGCGGTAATTTGTCGAGCCGAGGCGCGGCGACAGGCGTCAACCATGATCAGCAATTCCATCAAGTGATCGTTCACCGGATGGCAAGTGGGTTGAATTAAGTAGACGTCACACCCTCGAATCGATTCTTGAATTTGAATGTAAAGCTCTCCATCAGCAAACCGCTTGCGAACCATTGGTCCCAAGTCCATGCCTAGATAGCGAGCAACTTCCTGAGAGAGGGGTATATTAGCAGAGCCGGAAAACAGTCGCAGACGATTGTTATCTGCTATTTGTGGCAGCGTAGGCTGAAGCGATATAGTGGGAGAACGGAGCACAGCAGACCCTCAAGAGCTACTTCGATCGCAATCTTATCATTGTCGTCGAAAAGACTTATCAAATTTATTTGTTAAGAAGGGATGAATATCTGAATCACTGGTTACAGAATATCTAAAAAATTGCTCTACAGACAAGAATTAGAAAGTTTTGGTCTTAAGTTTGAGAACCTAACTCTTCAATGCAGGTTTCTTCAGGTATGAGCATCTCAGTAGAATGCCTTAGTTTTTGGAATCTTGAGTAAACTGTCAAGATAACGTCTCCGTATTTCTCCTGATAAAACATAAACTTTAGATCGCATAGGCAAGTCAAATGTACAGATTTCTAGACAAATGCTTTGATAATAAATAATTTTTTAACAAATAGAAAGCAAAGTAAAAATACATTAAGGGAACGCGATCGCCGATTAGCCGGCTCGGAAAGTCCGACTGATGGCTGGGGGGAGCGACTCACTTTCCAACAAGCTCCAACAAGCAAAGATTAGAAGCTGATGGAACGGTGAGCGACAGCTTTTGCCAAAATAGATCCAAAAAGGTAAGGTAGCATAGCTTTGTCATAATTGCATCTTGAAAAGCCCTTCTTCCCAAGTCCTTATTTATGCAACCCCCGATTGTCATTGGAACGATTCTACAAAACCGCTACCGCTTGATCGGTATTCTCGGTCAGGGAGGGTTCGGACGAACGTATCTAGCAGAAGACCAGGGGCGCTTTAGCGAACGATGTGCCTTAAAGGAATTAATTCCTGCTCAAGAATCAGCTTATGCACTGGAGAAAGCAAGGGAACTGTTTCAGCGAGAGGCGACGACTCTTTACCAAATCCAGCACCCGCAGATTCCCCAGTTTCGGGCTACTTTTGAGCAAGATCAGCGGTTGTTCCTAGTGCAGGACTATGTGGAGGGGAAGACTTATCGGATGCTGCTTGATGAGCGTCGGAGTCAAGGCAACACTTTCTCGGAGGTAGAAGTGGTGCAATTTCTGCGGCAGTTGTTGCCCGTCTTAGCGCACATCCATGTTAAAGGGATTATTCATCGGGATATTGCGCCGGACAATATTATTTTACGGGAGAGCGATCGCTTACCTGTGCTGATCGATTTCGGCGTGGTTAAGGAGCTGGCAACTCGGTTTCAGCTACCAGATGTTACCAGACCAATCGCGACAACGGTCGGGAAACCCGGTTATGCCCCCAGCGAACAAATACAGGCAGGGCAAGCTTACCCTA
The DNA here is from genome assembly GCF_014695635.1 of Coleofasciculus sp. FACHB-712. Classification (NCBI taxonomy): domain Bacteria; kingdom Bacillati; phylum Cyanobacteriota; class Cyanophyceae; order Coleofasciculales; family Coleofasciculaceae; genus Coleofasciculus; species Coleofasciculus sp. FACHB-712. The sequence goes on from NZ_JACJOQ010000515.1 coordinate 6,209, forward strand.
GCAGCGACCTCTACGCTTTAGCGGCGACGGCTGCGGTAATGCTCACAGGCAAAGAGCCAGCAGAATTGCTGGATGCGACTCAGCTAACGTGGCAATGGCGCAGGTGGGCGAACGTCAGCGATGGGTTCGCTCAAGTATTGAATCGGATGTTAAGTTATCGACCGGGCGATCGCTACCAATCAGCTGGAGAAGTTGTACAAGCACTCCAATCTCTGACGAATACAACCGCCGCTCTTCAACCGCC
>NZ_JACJOQ010000516.1:0-1604 GCF_014695635.1 Coleofasciculus sp. FACHB-712
AGGACTTGATAAAGCCCCATGTGGTTCTGTTCAAAGGCAAGAGCGAAACCGATGAGATAGAGCCGCCATAATCGGACTTTACGTTCGCTGCTGAGGGCGATCGCTTTCTCCATTACTGCATCCAGATTAGCCGCCCAACAGCGCATTGTTTTGGCGTAGTGTATTCGCCAAGCATCAACATCGACAATTTCCCATCCCGTCTCTTCAGCGACAGCTAAAGAATCGGACAGCCTGGACAGCTCTCCGTCTGGGAAGATATAACGTTGAACAAAGCGCTCGTTGAGGCTGGAACCGTCCCATTTTTCGGACGCGGTGATGCCGTGATTGAGAAACAAACCCCCAGGCTTCAAGGTAGATAAGGCACTCTGAAAATAAATCGGGTAGTTTTTAATTCCCACGTGTTCAACCATCCCAATCGAAACAATTTTGTCAAAAGTTGGCGTTTGGGGTAAGTTGCGATAGTCGAGAAGCTCGACTTTTAGCTGGGTTTCCAAACCTTCTTTCGCGATCGCTTGTTGGTTAAAAGCCAGCTGTTCTTTACTCAGAGTAATGCCATATCCCTTCACTCCGTAATGAGTTACGGCCCAGCGTAGCAAAGCTCCCCAGCCACAGCCAATATCTAATAAATATTCCCCAGGTTTTAATTGGAGTTTACGGCAGATCAAATCAAGCTTTGCCTGCTGAGCTTCTTGCAGGCTCATCTGGGGATGTTCAAAATAGGCACAAGAATAGACGAGTAAAGGATCGAGCCAAAGACGGTAAAAATCATTGCCGACATCATAGTGATATTGAACAACTGCTAAGTCGCGATCGCGACTATGAGCGATCAATTTCTGCCAAGGTGATTTCTCTGGCTGCGAGAAAGGTAATTGGGGTAGACTCAACGCTTCCATCCAAGCTTTGATTGCTTTTGTGCGATCGCATTGGGAAAAAGAAAGCGCTTCTAAGAGCATCAGATCATCGATGTTACCTGTAAAGTCCAAAAAACCCTGAAGATAAGCTTCCGCTAGAACCAAAGGATCTTGACTCAGAATTAGAGTCCGGATGACTCCGGGATGATGAATCTGTAAAGTGAGTTGAGGAAGCGAGTCATCAATTGTTTCATTAGTCAGTATCTTGTCTGTCCCCCAGCAATCGATGCAGAATTTCAGAGGCAGTAGAGAAAACCGTTCGCTCAAGATATCTCGGATGCTGGTAGGAACAGAAGAATATGACATAGTTGATTTAGCGTGTTAATGGTTATGTATCAGTACCAATTGGGAATTTGGGATTTACTCTCACCCAACGGTGAGGCAACTTTATCCTGGCGATGTATCGCAACAACGCCGAAATGGTACTAATGATGAGTTGACAACTCACCCATTTATATCTACAGACAAATAACCACTAATCACTAACACTGCGTGCAAATTTTTCTACACCTGTCTAATCGGAGGTGAGACGACTGCGCGATCGCAGACTCGCCAAATCCATAAATATGGCGGTAGAAAATAGACTTAATCGGAAATAGAGTAGTTTAGAAGTGAAGGGTTGTTGCTCGAAGACCGAGGTGTTTACGATGTTGAGCTACGGCGCTATCCACAATAAACCTCATGTGTTTCAAA
>NZ_JACJOQ010000517.1:0-3633 GCF_014695635.1 Coleofasciculus sp. FACHB-712
CTGCCTCAAGTTCATTTCTGGATTCCTTTGTCTCTAGAAGCTTATCGGCTGCAAATTGAAGCGGCGATTGGGCGTTATGGTTTAAATGCGACTCTGGTTGCTGGTAAAAGCCAGGAAGTTCTGGCGGCGGCTGATTTAGCGATCGCTAAGTCGGGGACTGTAAATCTGGAACTTGCCCTTTTAAACGTTCCGCAGGTGGTTCTCTACCGCGTTAGTCGCTTTACCTATTGGATTGCCCGTAAGATTTTAAAATTCTCGATTCCCTTCATGTCGCCAGCCAACTTGGTAATGATGCGGTCGATTGTGCCAGAATTGCTGCAAGATCAAGCTACGCCAGAAAACATTGTCCAAGAAGCTTTAGAACTCTTACTCAATCCCGAACGTCGCCAGCAAACTGTTGCAGATTATCAAGAAATGCGCTCCTCATTGGGAGAAGTGGGAGTTTGCGATCGCGCTGCCAAAGAAATCTTTCAAATGCTTTGAAAATTTTTATTAAAACTTCCTTTAACTACTGACATCATTCCTTCCTAAAACCCGAATTTCATCAATTTGTAAGGTTCTATAGCACTCCTTGTGAGATTCCAGGGGTTCAGATCCCGACTTCCGTAAGAAGTCGGGGAACTCGCCTTCACAAATCATTTAGGATTGCGATATCAGGAACAGTTTCCTCAATTTTGGCATCTTGACGATAGGGAAACTTACACGGGGCGACTGACAGCCTAGCCTGGACAATCTGTTGCTTCCAGCTCATCAGTAGCAAGAAGGTCGCTTTGTGGTGGCAGGGCCACAGTATCCGAATAATATTAACTTGCCCAAAAATGTTGAGCAAATCGAGCATTTGCCACCTGCTCGACACCGCTAGTTTTACCCTTTCCAACTGTTCACTCTTAATATTACACGGACTGATATGGTTCAAGCGGGTTATTCTCCCAGCGTGCGTTTATTTGAAGCATCTGCATGTGGAACTCCAATGATTAGTGATTATTGGTAGGGGTTGGAAACAATTTTTGAAATGGGTAAAGAAATTCTGATTGCCGAGTCGCCTGCCGATACTTTACAGGATCTTCAAGAAACTCCGGAAGCTGAGAGAATTGCAATCGGCGATCGCGCTTGGACTCGCGTTTTGGCACAACATACGGCAGCCCATTGAGCCTCTAAATTGGAAGGCTACGTCTTGGAGCGAATCACTTTGTATTCTTCCTTTAAAAATTAATACTGGCTGTAATTTTTTTACCGACTGCTAGGCTTTTGTGGCAATTTCTCGATTCTGGGAAATTCCCGACTTTGCTTTGTTTTGATGAGGCTTAATTTTAGAGATTATCTTGGCAAAAATGCTTTATTTATGATAGAAAAGCGGGGGATCTATCTTCGGGAATATTTAAGTTATTTTTAATATTGATTTATCTTGAAGAAAGGCTGTTAACGTTCGGTTCTTAAATTCTGATGGCAAGCCAGCAAGCTAGATGTGGGGAGTTCCAAGACCTCACGGGGCACCAAGGGGACACGGGGACATTAAGGCTGTATGACCGAGCGATGGCAGCAACCAGCTGTGGCATCGTCATTAGCGACGCCAGTCTGCCAAATAATCCAATTATCTATTGCAATCCTGCCTTTGAAAAAATAACCGGGTATTCGACTGCCGAAGTCTTGGGACGAAACTGCCGATTTTTGCAAGGAAATGATACCGATCCAGCCGCAATTGAGCAAATTCGTCAAGCCTTGCAAACAGGGAAAGAATGCCAGGTGGTTCTCAAAAACTATCGCAAGGATGGAACACCTTTCTGGAATGACCTGAGTATTTCGCCGGTATATGACGAAGAAGGTCGGGTGACGCAATTTATCGGCGTCCAGACGGATATTACCGAGCGTAAAGCCGCCCAAGAGGCGCAGTGCGAAGGGGAAACGCGGCTGCGGCTGGCTCTGGGTGCGGCAAGTATGGGGGTTTGGGACTGGGATCTGGGAACCAATCGGGTGACTTGGTCTGAAGAGGTGGAAGGGATTTTTGGTCTGGCTCCTGGTTCCTTTACTGGCACCTACGAGGCTTATCTCCAATGCATTCATCCTGAAGATTGCTACCGCGTGGGACTTGAGATTGCGAGCATCGTAGAAGTCGGGAAAGACTTAAAGATGGAGTATCGCGTCATTCGTCCTGATGGAATTGGCTGGGTGGCGTCACGGGGTGCCGTTGTGCGCGACAACACGGGGAAGTGCGTGCGGATGATGGGAACGGTGATGGATATTACCGAACGCAAGCAAGCAGAGGAAGCGTCGCGACAGCAATTTTTGAGAGAACGGCTGGTCGGAGCGATCGCTAAGCGCATCCGTCAGTCTCTAGATTTAGAAGAAGTTCTCAATACAACTGTGGCAGAAGTGCGCCATTTTCTCTCTACTGACCGGGTACTCATTTACCGCTTCGATCTAGATCGGAACGGAGTTGTGGTTGTAGAGTCGGTCGGTGAGGATTGGACGCCTATTTTAGGAACCAGCATCCAAGATCCTTGCTTTGGGAAAAGCTACGTCTCGCCATACCAGCAAGGTCGGGTTCGAGCGATTGACAATATCTATACTGCGGGTATCCAACAATGCCATATTGATTTACTTGCCCAGTTTCAGGTGAGAGCTAACTTGGTAGTTCCGATTCTGCAAGGGGAAAATTTATGGGGGTTGCTGATTGCCCATCACTGTCGGGAACCCCGAAAATGGCAAGAATCAGAAGTAGAATTGCTCAAACAGCTGAGCGTGCAGCTAGCGATAGCAATTAAGCAATCCGTTCTCTTCCAACAGCTAAACGCCGAACTGGTCGAACGCAAACAGGCAGAAATCGCTTGGCTGAAATCAGAAGCGCAGCTAAAAGAACAAACAACCCAACTAAAACGAACCTTGGGAGAATTGGGACAAACCCAATCTCAGCTAATTCAGAGCGAAAAGATGTCCAGTTTAGGGCAGTTGGTTGCAGGTGTTGCCCATGAAATTAATAATCCAGTCTCCTTCATCTACGGCAATCTCGACCATGCGAATCAGTATGCTCATGACCTGCTGAACCTGTTAAATCTCTATCAAAAGCACTTTCCCAAACCCCCTACCGAAATTCAAGTTGCAAATCAGGATATCGATTTAGATTTCTTGGTGGAAGATTTTCCCAAACTACTAACTTCCATGAAAATGGGAGCCGACCGCATCCGCGATTTGGTCTTGTCGCTGCGGAATTTCTCCCGCCTGGATGAATCCCAGAAGAAGGCGGTTGATATTCATGAGGGCATAGATAACACGCTGTTGATTTTGCAGCATCGGTTGAAAGAAGACAGCTCCCATCCCAAAATTCAGATTATTAAAGAATACGGCGATTTGCCCAAAGTAGATTGTTACGCTGGGCAACTCAACCAAGTGTTTATGAATCTTCTGAGTAATGCAATTGATGCTTTAGAAGAATACAATGCCCAGCAAGTCTCCGCAGGAGGAGCATCGCTGACGCCGGAGGATCTCAAAGCCAACCCCAGCCAGATTACCATTCGCACCTCTTTGAAGGATGAAGGAATCAGGATAAAGGATGAATTCAATGCCAATCCTCATCCCACCCTTCGAGAAGGGCAAAGCCCTACATCCCTAAGTCCCAATCCTGCCTCTGTTGTCATC
>NZ_JACJOQ010000518.1:0-67618 GCF_014695635.1 Coleofasciculus sp. FACHB-712
GTTTGAGGTCAGGTCTGTGGTCTCTTGAGTAACCGTGGGTAATAGTGATCGGTTTTGGTTCGTCCCCTTCCGGCTCTTGAGGACTAGCTGACTCGCTTGAGGTTTCCGAATTACTAGTGGCGGCAGACTCCTGGCTCGAAGAGTTCTCGCTACACTCGGATACATACTCTCCATCTACATGAAATGAGCTGGAGTCTAGATGGATGCTTGTCACCGATACCCCAAACTGTTCTACCGCTTTCATTGCCAGAGTCGTGAACACTTGAGTCGCTCCCACTTGGTAGAATTTGTCCAAAGCTCGTCCCAATCGGTCATCATTTAAGTGTTCTGGCTTGACTCCCTCTCCAATCAAATGCTCCGTGGCTTTCCCTTCAAAGAACTGAGCGAACAGATACAACGGAGCAGCCACGAAGCCTAAACCATTAAGAATCATTGCTTTGAGGACTTGTCCTGTACTCACTTGTTCAAGTGAGTGTGTGCCGACTAATTGATTAATTTCATCGACCCAACTCATCTGGTCGATGATGCCTGCCACGATGCCTAAATGATCGATATCTTTGACTTGGATGTTGGTGGGCTGTTGAGTCATTGCTTAAAAATACCTCTGACTCTACCAGCAACCTGCGGAATCTGGGCTGTAAAGCTTCTTAAAGCGAAGAATTTGTAAATCCTGGTTAAAGTTGAGAGTGGATAATCCGCCTATTCCCATCATCAGCGCTCCCAAAAGCAAGTAATTGATATTGTATATTGACCACCCAATATTTAGCGATTTATAAACTTTCGTGAAATTCTTGTTTATATTTTAGGCTATCAGAAGGAATAGCTTTTGTAGTTTCAATAGCTAAGATAGGAGAGAAATAGCTGTCTATGTTAATTAGATTAGCCATCTCAGAATAATTTGTATATATTTTAAAATTAAATTCAAACTTCTATATCGATTTTTTCTTTCTTTGAAGCGAGGATTACTGCTACTTCTTGTAAAAGCTCGTTTTGTTCCTTCTGAATGGCTTCTAGCCTAGAGGAAATCTCTACCAGCCGTTGATGTTTATCCTTCTCAATAGAGTGAGAGTTTGAATTTTGTAAAGCTGGGATTTCAGCGTTCTTAGCACCCGTTAACTGTTTGAAAGCTAAGCCTCCAAACTTGGAGATTGATTGAAAACTAACTCCAAATAAGAGCTGAATTAGCTTAAAAGGAGCTTTCAAGATTGATAAGCTAGTTGTTTCAATTAAGCGACCAACGGCTTTGATTAAGCTCCCAGCGATCGCTATCGCAAACAACAAAACAACTAAGCTGACAATTGGGTGATTCGTCGCCCAGATGAATACCTGAAGTAGCCGCAAGACGGAGGGGTGAGCTTGCAGCCATTCATTGATAGAAGAAGCGATCGCTGTTTGAATTGGATTAGACATAACACCACCAGAGCTAAACGCTTTTTGCTGCGTTTGTTCTTATAGAGCCTTTGGTTCCTCAATTGTGATGTTATCGCTTTCCCGAACCAGAGCGATCGCGTCACTCCTATTTTTCACATAGCACTTGCAACGGTTGAAACCGAACCCGCAGCCTATCTCTTGGGTGGCTGGTAGGAATCTCTACTGAATCAAGGCGTTGATTCGGTAATAGTTCCCATTGATAACTGCGTAGTAAGTGGGCGGCTACAATTTTCATCTCCATTTTCGCAAATGCTATCCCAATACAAATTCTCGGCCCACCGCCGAAACCAATTAAACTAAAGGGACGCTGCTTGTGTTCTTGCCGTTGGGGGCTGAAGCGGTCTGGATCGAAACGCTCTGGTTCAGAATAAACCGTTGATAGTCGATGAGTCCCGATAATCGAATACACCGCTTGCCACCCAGATGGAACTTGAAAGCCATTAAACTCAAATGGTTTGACGACGCCGCGAAATCCGCCCCCGACGGGCTGATGCAGTCGTTCAGTCTCGCAGAGAATTTGATCTAGATAAGGCATTTGCCCCAATTGTTCTAAATTCACCCCTCCCCTAGCCGCAAGCTGCTGCTGTTCTTCCCTGGCGCGTTGCAGCACCTCTGGGTGATGGGCTAACTCCAGGCACAACCAAGTCAGCATCGAAGTGGTCGTTTCATGCCCAGCGAAGAGTAACAGCATTGCTTGGGCGCGGATTTCCTTTTCGCTCATGCCGTTACCGTCTTCATCCTTAGCTTGTAATAAAAGACTGAGAACGTCTTTAGTCGGATGTTGCTGGCGATCGCGCACCACCTTGCCCAAATGCTCTAAGATTTCGTTACGAGCCGCGATCGCTTTCCCAAACTGCGTAAACGGTAAAGGCAGCGGATTGATGGCAAACAGCCCATTCGTTAGTCTTGTAAACAACTGGCTCAACCGTACCGCTTCTGGCCCCGGATTCGTACCCAGCAATAATTGACTAGCAATATCAAACGTTAGCAGTTTGAACTCATCAAACCAGGTAAATTCCTGTTTCTGCTGCCATTTTTCGAGATAGCTTTGCGTAATCGACTCCATTGTGGCAACGTAGTTTCCTAACGCTGCGCCATGCAAAGCTGGCATCATCAGGCGGCGATTTCTCCGATGCTCCTCGCCATCTTGCACAAATAGTGATTCGCCCAGCAGCATTTTAAAATTGTTGGGCCACCCTTCGCGCCACGAGAAACAATCCATGTGGCTGGAGAGAACAAATTCAGCTGCCTCTGGCCCCACTATAAAAACCGTAGGTTTGCCAATAACATGACTCTTAAAGATAGAGCCATATTGCTGATAGCGCTTTTCGATAAATTTGGGGTCGAACACAAACGCAAGTGTTTCGCCAAGCACCGGCAATCCCATCCTACCAGGAGGAAGTTTATCGCTGTTCATTATTGTTAATCTGCATTAAAAGCTATAAAAAAATGAAGTATAAAGAGAAACTTCAGGGTTCTTCTTTTATACTTCATTTTTTGGTTTATCTAACAATTAAAGACTGTTTTCAACCCAAATCTAAATCCGTCACGGCACCGACACTGCTAGAAGAAACTAACTTGGCATATTTTGCCAGTACGCCAGTTGTATAACGCGGTTTAGGCGGTTGCCAAGCAGCGCGACGACGCTCTAGCTCTTCATCGGGTAGATGAAGGTGTAACAGGCGATCGCGTGCATCAATTGTAATCGTATCGCCTTCTTCCACGAGCGCGATCGCGCCTCCTACAGCCGCCTCTGGGGCTACGTGACCGACAACCATGCCGTAAGTCCCACCAGAGAAGCGTCCATCGGTAATCAAGCCAACAGCATCCCCTAATCCCGCACCAATCAGGGCAGAAGTGGGAGCCAGCATTTCTCGCATTCCAGGGCCACCCTTGGGACCTTCGTAGCGAATCACTAGGACATCTCCACGGTTGATCTTGCCAGCCAGAATGGCTGCTAAAGAAGCTTCTTCAGATTCGAACACCCGCGCTGGGCCGGTTATTGAAGGGGTTTTGACGCCGGTAATTTTGGCGACAGCCCCTTCCGTTGCCAGATTGCCTCTCAGGATAGCTAGGTGCCCTTGAGCATACATCGGGTTATCCCAGGGACGGATAACATCTTGGTCAGCACGGGGCTGTTCTGGGACATCTGCCAAGACTTCAGCAATGGTTTGTCCGGTGATGGTCAGGGCGTCCCCATGTAGCAAATCGTGTACCAGGAGCATCTTCATCACCTGGGGAATTCCACCGGCTTTGTGGAGGTCAGTGGCGACATACTGACCGCTAGGCTTGAGGTCGCACAAAACTGGAACGCGGGCGCGAATGGTTTCAAAATCATCCAGGGATAATTCGACCCCAATCGTATGAGCGATCGCGAGTAAGTGCAGCACGGCATTCGTAGAACCGCCCACTGCCATAATTACAGAAATGGCATTCTCAAACGCTTTTCGGGTAACAATCTGTCGCGGTAAAAGTTGTTTTTTAATTGCCTCTACTAGGACAAAAGCAGATTTCTCAGCACTTTCTGCTTTTTCAGCATCTTCTGCTGCCATTGTGGAAGAATAAGGCAAGCTCATCCCCATCGCTTCAAAAGCGGAAGACATTGTATTGGCAGTGTACATTCCGCCGCAAGAACCGGCACCCGGACAAGCCTTGCGTTCTACTTGCAGCAACTCATCCGTGTCTATTTTTCCGGCACTGTGTTGCCCCACCGCTTCAAAAGCACTCACAACCGTCAAATCGCGCCCGTTGTGATGTCCCGGTTTAATCGTACCGCCATACACGAAAATAGCCGGAATATTCATCCGAGCGATCGCAATCATGGCTCCGGGCATATTCTTATCGCAGCCCCCAATTGCCAGGACTCCATCCATACTCTGCCCATTGCAGGCAGTCTCAATCGAATCGGCGATGACTTCCCGCGACACCAGGGAATACTTCATCCCTTCGGTGCCCATCGAAATGCCGTCGCTGATGGTAATCGTGCCGAACATCTGAGGCATCGCCCCAGCCACCTTGGCTCCAGCTTCAGCCCGTTTCGCTAAATCATTTAACCCCATATTGCAGGGGGTAATGGTGCTGTACCCATTGGCAATTCCCACAATGGGTTTCGTAAAATCCTCATCTCCAAAACCAACAGCACGTAACATAGCCCGGTTGGGCGATCGCTGTACGCCTTGGGTGACGACTTGGCTTCTCAAATTCTCCGGCATTCTCTGTCCTTAAGATTGCTTTTCGGTGGATCGGCTATTCTCTTTGCAGGTTTGGTGTTTGAGAGAAGGTCTCCCCATATAACTAGATTACAGGAATCTTCTTGTCAAAGAGCTACCCGCTGACAGCTACCAGGTGGCAGCTATTTTGTAACAATTAGAGTTAATTGAGCGGAGTTGAGCGCTCAAGTTAGGAATAAGATTCAGTAGCTAGAGATTAACCTCTAGTTCTCATGATTATTTAGGAGTTTCCAGCCTTGTAAATCTTTGATAGAAAATGCGCGAACTAACAAGTCAGCGCTAGGCTAACGCCTCGCTTCGCTGTTTTCATGCCCAAAGGGCTGTACGCTATTGCCACCCCTCCGCCAAAATTCTAGGCGCGGTGAAGCATAGTGACTTTATCCCACACTTAACCTTACGGTTATAGTGTAAGCTTTCTCAACCTCACGGCTACTGGTTCTAGTATCCAACAGGCAAACTCGCTCAAGCATCTACACTGACTGAATGTCCAACGATTAAACTGACCCAGGCTCCAAACGCGAGTTCTACCGTTTTTGAATCCCGCTCGAAGTGAAGGATCTAAACAAATGTTCGCTCTACCTGTGTACCCAGGAGGTTTTACGCACTCAAGGGTTAGGGAGTGTCGCCTCCTGCTTCAATGTGTCATGGTTCTGTGTCGATCCCAATCGTCGATTAGAACCTTTATTTTTGGCTTTGAGCGTCTGTCATCCCACCCTTGGGCAGTTGGCATAGACTGCGATCGCTATTTTCCTGCCACTCTAGGAGAGGGGTTGAACCCCATCCCTAACGACTGTAGCGGCAGTACCCTGAAGGGAGGTCTAGATGGATGCCGATGAACTGAAACGTCTCTACGCAGCAGGCGAACGAGATTTTCGAGAGGTAAGTCTGCGAAGAGCAGACCTGATGGGAATTGACCTGAGCGAAGCGAACCTGCGGGGAGCAGACCTGCGCGAAGCAAATCTAATTGGGGCATACCTAATCGGAGTCAACCTACGGGAGGCAAATCTCAATGGAGCGGTTCTCCGCGCCAATCTCAGCGAGGCAAATCTTATCGGCGCTAGCCTGATTGACGCCAACCTGAGCGAAGCGATTTTAACTGAAGCGAGTTTACGAGCTGCCAATCTCAGCGGAGCTAACCTCGCCGGAGCTAACCTGAGTCACGCTCTTTTGAGCGAGACTATTCTCCGCGATGCCAATCTGACTGGAGCCAAACTAATTGATGCACCCTTAAGTCGAAGCAACTTGACGAATGCTACGTTGATTGGAGCTGTGCTGGAAGGTGCAAACTTAACGAATGCCATTCTAATTGGAGCCAACCTGGAGAAAGCCAACTTAGCGAACGCTGTTTTAAATGGAGCCAGTGCAATTGGAGCAAATCTCACGCAAGCAGACTTGAGCCGCGCCAAGATGAGCGGAACCAATCTGACAAATGTCATCTTAATTAAAGCCAATCTGAGGGGAGCAAATGTAAGTTGGGCGACTCTGCGAGGAGCGAATCTCACCGGAGCTAACTTGTACAGGTCAAAACTATGCTGGTCAAACCTGACTGGGGCAATTCTCACTGAAGCGGTTCTCATTGACGCTAACCTAAATCGGGTCAATTTCCGTGACGCCGATATGACTGGTGCCATCATGCCTAATGCAGCTACGCACGAGTAGCGAAGTGACAAGTCAGCCCTAAACTAACGCCTTGCTTCGCTGTTTTCATGCCCAAAGGGCTGTACGCGATCGCCAGCCAGATTTTAGATTGGCAATTCATGGAAAATCAATCTAAAATCCAAAATTCCTAAGTCCACGCTAACTGGAAGCAATTTAGAGGCAATAGAAATGGATGGGGATGAGGTTTTAACACGATATGCTGCTGGAGAACGGGATTTCCAGAAGTTAGATTTGAAGGCGGCAAATCTGGAAGGAGCGAACCTACGCCAGGTCGATTTCAGCGAGACGATTCTGGAGGGAGTTAACCTAGCCGGAGCCAACCTGCGGGGGGTGAACCTAACAGGTGCCGATCTGAGTGGAGCAAACTTGAGTCGTGCTGATCTCACGGGTGCCGATCTCACGGGTGCTGACTTGATCGGAACCAATTTTGATAAAGCCAGACTGATTGGAACAAGGCTCGTTAAAACCGAACCGATTGGTGCTGAGTTAACTGGAGCGAACTTAACAGGCGCAAATCTAACTGGCGCAGATATGAGAAGGGCAAACTTGAGCTACGCCAACCTCAGCGATGCAATCTTGTGTGAAGCCAATCTGACTAGCGCCCTCCTCATTGGAGTAAATCTGAATAGAACTGACTTAATTAAGGCGAATTTGAGTCAAGCCGACTTAAGTGAAACTGATTTGAACGGAGCCGATTTAAGTGGAGCGGAATTGAGCGGGACAATTATGCCAGTGGAACACTTTACACCCAGCGAGAGCAAATGAGCCGCGAGCGGTGGTAAATTCAACGATCAAATCCCACGATCGCGCCAAACTTAGTGGTAGAGATGCAATTCCTGCCAGTCTTCTACAATCTAGAAGCTAAAATCCAAAATGATATTTTGGATTCGACTCGCTTAAAAATATCACGTGATGGGCACACGCGCTTTCTACCAGTATTAAGAAATTTACAACTAAAATTATTAGGGGCAGTCACTAGTGTGCTACCCCTAAGTCAGAAAATCAGAGACGCAGGGCAACAATGCTGTGCGGAAATGAGCTATGCGGAAATGAGAAATTTACGAGTTATTGGAATCCCCGCCGACAACTTGCGACTTGAGAGCTTTAAACTCCTCGGACAACTCCTGACGATTAGAAGCTCGGAGTAAGTAGCGGTATACAAACCAGGCTGAGTAGCCAATTCCTACCAGTTCAAAGGTCGGCGCTAGCAGAGGAATATCATTAAGCGCATCCAGAACCGCCAGTGTCACCTTCACGGTAATGATGCCAGCTAATATTAGACCTAGAGTGGTCAAGGGGCGCTGGTACTCTGAGAAGAACTCACCTAAGTATTCGGGTAGTTCTGCGAAAAATGCGGAAATTTGTTCTCCAATTTGCTGCCACTTTTCAGTTGATTGGGTGGCTGGGGGTAGAGCTGCCAATTCGCCTGGGGCGTCAACTCTCATTTCTACCTGGGTTTTTTCGGTCTCTGGAGCGGAATAATCAGTTTGCATGGTGTCCATATCCTCCATATCGTTGTTTTAGGTACGATTGTGTATCGTTTAGGCAAGATAGCTGGGTACAATTGCGGGGTGAATTCCTCTTGCTCATATTATCAGACACCCCAAGACCACTTCGCTGAGTCCAGAATTTTCCGGTTAAAACTTAGTGATAATCGGGCGGGCGGTCTCCATGCATCTCCCAAAAGCGGGACGTAGCTAGAGAAAATAAAAAATTAAAAATCAAGAAACTTTTTAGCTCAATCTACGCTGTACGGATATAGATTATAAACTAAAGCTGAAAAACATACCTAGTAAGCTTTTCGGGCGCAACTAAGCTCTCGGCAATACATAGATTGCCTTATAAATTTTTATTTTTAATTAAATGCTATTGGTCGTATTCCATCACTTTGGCGTAATCGCCCAAAGCATAGCAAGCAACTCGGAGGCTTCCCAGAGCCTGCCCTTCGACTCGGCTGTCTTGGAGGATTCGCGCTATCCTTAAGCGTTGTTCATAGTAGTCAATTGCTTTAGCGTAGTTGCTCAATGCCTCGTAAGCCACTCCTAAATGCGAAAGTGCCTGCTCTTGGGAGCGGAGGTCATCCGTTGCCGAAGCGATCGCTAGGCGTTGCTCTCCATAGTCAATCGCCGCAGAGTAGTCCCCGATTGCGTAGCAGGCGTTCCCCAGATTTCTCAGAATCTGTACCTCAATACGGTGATCTCCAGTCTGCTGCACGAGTGCTAAACGCTGCTTATAGTAGGCGATCGCTTTGACATAGTCTCCCAAAGCGTAGCAAGCATTTCCCAAATTTCTCAGGATCTGGCCTTCTGCCTCTTGGTCTTGGAGTTCCCGCGCCACTATCAAACTTTGATGCTGGTATTCAATGGCGGCTGAGTAGTCTCCCAGTGCCTTGTAAGCTAGTCCGAGATTATTCAGCGCCGCCACTTCTGCACTCAAGTCTTTCAGTTCCCGCACGACTAGCAGACTTTGTTGCTGAAACTCAATGGCTTTGGCATGGTTGCCTAAGTGACGGTAGGCATTGCCGATATTTCCCAGCGCTTGACTTTCCAATCGCTGATCGTTGATACTTTGGGCGATCGCTAAACTTTGCCCAGAATACTCAACCGCTTTGGCAAAATTTCCCAAGGCATAGTACACTAGCCCCAAATTGCCGAGCGTTCTTCCTTGTCCTCGCTGGTCTTGAAGTTCGCCGTAGACCGTGAGTGCTTGATGAAAGGATAGTCGTGACGCCTCGAAATGACCGTTTTGGTGCTGCTGGGCACCTTGCTCCAGCAGTCGATCGGCTTCTCCCTTGGTGTAATTATCGGTTTTTGGCTGATGCTGGCTATGAGCGCTAATATCTGTAGGAGGAACAACAGTGATGCGTTCCTCCTCAGGTAGGTCGCCCTCTTGTTGGCTGTTGTGATGGTTAACGCGGCGATCCATATATTTTTCTCAACACCTTGATTCGCTTAGCACCGACTTGCGGTATAAGGCTAGGTCGTCTCTTTTTAGTGTTCCCGGATCGGCTGGTTAAGCTCTCATGCTTTGAACAAATTTTTCAAAAAACCTTACAATTTATCGCTGTAGGCGTTGGAATGCAACCCTTGCTTGCCACTGGACGAACGCTGCTTAGGATTCGGTAGACGCAAATCGATAGCGGGTTTGTTCCCGAAATTTTCTAAAAATTTGCGCCTCCCGGCTAAAACATCAAGTAGATACAGGCGTTAGAGAGCGATCGCTCTGTTGAATTCCCGCTAAGTTTTGAGCGGTTTCGCTACAGTATACTTCACACGAATTATTCGGACTTTCAACCAGTTTTACCTTATGCAACTTTGCCCCTAATTCCCGGATAGGCTCTTGCAGAAGATTCCGGATATGAATGGCAATATTCTCAGCGGTGGGAACAACTTGGGCAAAGTAGGCGATATCCTTGTTCAGGAAAGTATGGTCAAACGGCTCAACCACATAATCTTCTACTACCTTGTTTAAGGCTCCTAAATCCACAATCATCCCTGTGCGCGGATCAATTTCGCCTTGAACTGTTACTTCCATGTGGTAGTTGTGCCCGTGACCGTTGGGACGAGCGCATTTGCCATAAATCTCGCAGTTCTCTTCGTAACTGAGGTTCGGATGAGCCAGTCTGTGAGCGGCGCTAAAGTGGGTACCAATTGTCAGATAAGCTTCCATTCCGTTTCCTTGATAGTCAGCCCAGAGTTCGGGATGTTCAAATAGTTGAATATTTACCAACGGTAAGTGAGGTGCTAGACGCTGCCAAATGGTTCGCGCGATGTTTTCTGTAGTGGGTAGGGTTTGTTGAAATTCCGACCACACATCGTTGAGATAACAGAAGTCTAGCTGACTGGTGACTTCCTGTTTGATCACCCGTTTGACTTCAGACAAGTTTTGCACCATGCCATACTCATCCAGATCCCCGGCAAGGGAGACAAACAAAACGTAGTTGTGACCGTGTCCGGGCGACTGAGTGCAGCGACCAAACGCTTGTATATTCTCCGCTTGACTCAGTTCTGGCAGCCAATAACGGTGGCTCGCCGAAAACTGAGCGCGGCGGTTGATGATGCATCTCATAAGTCCAGTAACCAGCAGAATTATTAAGTTACGTAAATCATTCCCTTTATTCAGGATAATCGAAATTCAGGCGGGGGGCTTCAATTTTTCCTGAAAACTCCATCGGCAAAGTGAGAATTCAAAAGCGAGAATTCGCTCTCTAAAGCTCTTGAATATGCCACACTGAAGAACGGGAGAGAGTAGGCGCAGGTGGTTGCAGATTTGCCGTTTGTGCGAGTCTGAGGAAAGTCCGGGCTCCCGAAAGACCAAACTTGCTGGGTAACGCCCAGTGCGGGCGACCGTGAGGATAGTGCCACAGAAAGATACCGCCGGGATAATTAAACATTAAAAATGCAAAATGAAGAATTTTTAATGTTTAATTATCCCGGTAAGGGTGCAAAGGTGCGGTAAGAGCGCACCAGCAGCGTCGAGAGGCGCTGGCTCGGTAAACCCCGGTTGGGAGCAAGGTAGGGAATCACGGTTGGTCTTTTTCCGATTCCGTTTTAAAACCGCTTGAGGCGTCTGGTAACAGGCGTCCCAGATAGATAACCGCCCTTCCAGCGGCACTGCTGCTGTGGAGAACAGAACCCGGCTTATGACCGACTCTCTCCCTTAAATTGCTTTACTGTTGTGAACAAGAGCTAGAGAGGCGAGGGTGAGTCTAGATCGAGAAACTCTCCGGCTCAACAGGCATTTGAAAAATTGGGTAAATTGAGCGATCGCCTATCGAGTCTTCCCGGCAAAACAGGACGAGCAAAGCCCAGTGTTGATTGGCGATCGCGATCGCGCTAGTAGAGGCTGCAAGGACGAGCGGTCGGAAAAGTAATCCTTTTCTCAGGCTAAATCAATTTAATTAATAAATTCAGTGAAGCTTCATGTAAAAATGAGCTTGTTTTTCTCTTGATGCAGTCACAAAAGTCAAGACTTCAAGAAATTTTGCATAGCCACCCGTAGCATTTAGCGGTAATCTGTCTGCCAGAAGCGATATTTACACGATTTTGAACTCTTGTTAATCAGGGTGGCTTAGTGGACATATCATTGTTCCGCTCGATTGCGAACCAATACCAAGAATTGCGCGGTATTCACACGATCGCAACGATGAACGTTATCGGCGATCTCCTCGAAGATCAGTTGCTCAACCACAAACTTCCGGTTGATTTGTTTGCTGGCTTCCAGCGTTTCTCTCACTTCCTTGAACATCTCCGTCGATATAGTTACTTAGGTGAGGTATGTCGGCGGGTCTTTATATTTGGTGTTCCCGACGTTCATCCCCCCGAAATTCCGGGAATCGAATTTATTGGGCTTGAGCCTAACTCAGCCTTGTCCAGGGAGCGGTTTTGGCTGGTTGATACCCCCGATTTCTGGACGGCGGTATTGACTCAAGCCGTGGAAGGGCCAGAACGCAACAGCAGTAGTCAAAGCTTTGATGGGCTGTGGTCTTACGATGAAGAGGTAGTGGCGCGGGTTTCGTTGCTGATGTCCCAAGTTATGGGGACGTTTTACCAGCCGATCCGAACGCGAAACTACGTTCAGCAAAGTGCCCACATTGCCGAAATTAATGGACGCTTGCTGGGACGGCTTAAAGAAGCCGAACTCACGAGTCACCGCCGTTGGGTGCAGCTTTCTACCTTGCATAAATTTTCCACCGCTCTATCGCAGTATCAGCCTTTGCCTTGTATATTGCGAGATGCGGTGCAGATATTATTTACCAATTTTGGTGCCGCCGATGCCGTCATCGCCCTCAACTTGAACAATGACAATTTTATGGTAGTTTCCGCAGCAGGCAACATCAGTACCAACAAACCAATTGTCGGAATTAGCGATGGAGCTAGCGGTAAAGCAATCAGTGAGGGTAGATTGATTTATGTTGAAGATGTGCGCCAGAATGGTTTGATGGAACCCCTGATGCCCACGGCTCAAACGCTAATGGCAGCGCCGCTGCAAGGTCGTCGTCGCGTTTACGGTGTGGTGACGGTTGGTGGTAGAGAACCAAAGCAATGGAATGAGGAAGACGGTCAGACTGTGATGGCGATCGCTAAAATGCTGGCGGTACTCATCGAACAGAAGACCCAGCTCAGCGGGGATGTCGTGTTACAACTCAGACGTGCCAAACACTTAGAGCAGACAATCTCCAAGTTGCGTCAACCCATCGCCCGCCTGCGCGATTTGCAGCAAAAACTCCGGGAAGAAGTCCACCTCTTACCAATTCAACGAGAACTGATGGCTCAGGTTGAGGCGCTGTTCAGTGATGTTGCAAAAATGATTGGGGTTCCCCTAAGTCCAACGCATTCCCATGAATCTCAGCTATCCTCCTCGTCAAAAGCAGCTGCAAAGTCTGATCCAAAAGTTAGGGCTTCCACCGCAGGTACCAGTGCAGTGGTCGCTCCTCAACTTAGCGCTCACCCACCCCACAATTTCGACAACGGCGAACTATGAGCAATTGGAGTTCTTGGGGGATGCGGTAGTGCGGATGGCAGCGTCTGAATTTTTATGGGAAGTTTATCCTGATTGTTCTGTGGGTGAATTTTCGGCAATTCGCAAGGTACTGGTGAGCGATCGCACCTTAGCCGGTATTGCAGATAGTTACGGACTAGATCGCTACCTGTTAATTTCTGAAAGTGCAGCAGGTGACAAAGCAGGTCTTACCTCGCGGTTGGCAGACGCCTTTGAAGCGGTGTTGGGTGCCCTGTACCTGAGTACGCATACATTAGAGCTGGTGCGTCCGTGGCTAGATTCTCATTTTAAACAACTGGCATCCGAAATTCGGACAGACCCAGCCTATCAAAACTACAAGGACGCCCTCCAGGAATGGACGCAAGGTCATTACCAAATACTGCCAGAATATCGAGTCGAGGAAACCAGACGAATTCACGGCGATCCAGAGCGTTTTACTGCCGAGGTTTGGCTGCAAGGGCGTCGATTGGGTCAAGGCAAGGGACATTCTAAAAAAGCTGCCGAACAAGCTGCGGCGAGGGAAGCTTTTTTAGCCATTAGCAATTAGCCTAGTTCATGGCTAATTGAAGACTGGTTAATGGGGAATGACAAAGAACAATTAGCCAGTCTTTAATGAACAACGAACAATAAACAACGATGAAAACTGGAATTGCTGTGTTGGGGGCTGGACGCTGGGGTGTACATCTCGTGCGGAATTTCCTAGAGCATCCTCAATCCCGCTTGGTCGCGGTATTAGACCCGAAGCAGGAGCGCCTGGAAGCACTTCGAGAACGGTTTAAGTTAGATGACAGCGTGCTGCTAACAACCGAATGGTCCCAGGTGCAGCAGATGCCGGAAGTCGAGGCAGTTGCGATCGCAACCCCAGCCACGACGCACTACACCTTGATCGCTGATGCTCTCCGGCAAGGCTATCACGTCTTATCAGAAAAACCACTTACCCTCGATCCGTCTGAATCCATAGAACTGTGCCGATTAGCAGAACAACAGCACCGACAACTCTTCGTAGACCACACCTATTTGTTTCACCCAGCAGTTGAACGCGGTAAAACCGCAATCCAATCTGGAATTCTCGGAGATTTGCGCTATGGCTACGCCACCCGTACCCATCTAGGCCCTGTGCGCCAGGATGTTGATGCACTCTGGGACTTAGCCATCCACGATATTAATATTTTCAACAACTGGCTTCAGGCAACGCCAACTCAGGTGCAAGCCAATGGCACCGTTTTTTTGCACCAAGAAGCCGGAATGAAAGATGGAGTCAATTCTGACACTCCTCCCTCACCCCAGATTCTTCATCCTTTAAGAGACCTTGTTTGGGCGACACTCACCTACCCTAGCGGCTTTCAAGCCTTCATTCATCTGTGCTGGCTGAATCCTGATAAACAGCGTCGCCTGTGTGTGGTGGGGAGTGAGGGAACTTTGATTTTTGATGAGTTACAAGCAGAGGCACCGCTAAGCATTCAGCATGGACGCTTTGAAAATACCAGTGCTGGCCCTTATACGCCAGCCAATCAAAGCCGGGAAGTATTGAGCATAGAACCGGGCGAACCTTTAGGGCGAGTTTGCGATCGCTTTTTGAGCTGTATCCACCAGAACCAATCTTCAGAGATTTCTTCGGGATGGGTGGGTGCCCAGCTGGTACAGATTCTTCGATGTCTGAGCGAATCTTTACAACAGGGAGGACTGACGGTTACAGTTCCCCTGTCCGTGAAAAATTAAAGCTTCTTCAATTTTTCCTCTTTCAAGGCGATCGCGAAATCTTACGTTTCCCTGTATGTAAACAGAGAGATTGAGAAAGAGTCTGAGGGAAATTTTCACCATTGAGATGCCTTCTATAAACCCCTCCTCGTTAACGAGGAGTGGGTTTCATTCCGCAGTCAAACAGATAGCTGAATTCTTAATTTTTTGCCGCATTCGTAGACTCAAGAGTTGGCAACACTGAAGTATCAATCATGGGCACGGCAATCTCCACAGTTGTGCCCAGACCAGCTCCTGCACTTGATAGCGTGATGCTACCTCCCATCAGTTCCATTAAGTTCCGAGAAATTGCGAGTCCCAGACCTGTGCCGCCAAATTTCCGAGTCGTCGTGCCATCAATCATGACAAAGGGGCGAAAGAGCTTATGCTGTTGATTCGGATCAATACCAATCCCTGTATCGTGAACTGTTACAACAACACGCGCAGAAGGGACGAGACGCTCTTTGAGAGAGTTCGTAGTTCCTGTTAGAAGGCTTCGAGAAATGTTAGAAGCTCCATTCGAGATGCTAGAGGCATCTTCTCCTCTAACTTCTTGCCCATTGCCCACAGATGCCGCCGCCTGGATTTTTGTTTGTTCTTCATGACTCACTGTCGCGGCTTGAGCGACCCCATTCGATAAATGAGAGCTAGGAGGGACAGAATTCCCCACTGCCTGTTCTTTGCCATAACTAGTCTCTATCCGGGTGGTAATCGTAACGCTGCCTTTTTCAGTAAATTTAGTCGCATTGCCAACCACATTTAGCAGCACCTGCTTGAGTTTTGCGGGGTCAGTACGAACAGGAATCGATTCTGGCAAATCTGGCGTATTAAACTGCAAACCTTTTTGCTGAATCGGAACAGCCTGTAAATCAATCACTTCCTTAAGCAACTTTCGCAGATCGACTGCCTCCATAACGACGGAAAGCTTACCCGCTTCAATTTTGGCAATATCCAGAACGTCATTGATGATTCCCAGGAGGTGAATCGCTGCATCATCCGCTCGCTGTAAGAAATCCATCTCTTCTTCGCGGTCATCGCAGCAGTCATCGCGTACCAGGCGAATGCAACCAATGATCGCATTCAAGGGAGTTCTTAGTTCGTGAGAAGTATTCGCTAGAAACTCATTTTTCAGCTGATTCGCTGCTTGTGCTTCTTTCCAGGCTGTTTCGATTTCTTCTGCCCATGCTTTCAGTCGCTCCACCATATTATCGAGGGCTTCCGATAATTGATTGAATTCCCGGATTTTGAAGTTTTGAGGAACTCGATCTGTAGAGTGAAAGTGCCCTTTCGACCCAGCGTAGTCTCTCAATTGCTCCAATGGCAGCGCCAGTTCGCGAGAGATATACAGCGTTGCCAGCAGGCTAGCGGCGATTAAGCCAAATGTCAGAATCACCAGCACCTGTTGAATTTCTTTTAGACCCGATAAGGCACTATCTAAGCGAGTGACGGCTAAGATAACCCACTGGCGATCCAGCTGGTTGCTAATCGGACTGGGAATCGGGGTATACCCTGCGAGTAATTCCACACCGTTTTTCTCGAAAGAAAACAAGTGCAGAAAATCATTTCTACCCGCGATCGCGTTTTTCATGACCGTTTCGAGCCTTTCCCCATCTGCCTCCTGCTTAATATTTCTTCCAACTCGCTGGGTAATCGGATGCGCCAAAATGGTTCCATCCTGGTCAATCACCACTGGATAGCCACTCAGAGACCCTGGTTTGGCACGCTCTTGTTTCAGTAGAGCTGATTGGACACTCAGGGCATAACGCAGAGAACCCGTGCTGTCATAAACAGGCGCACTGAAAATCAATCTTAGTTGGCTTTTTGGGCTGGGTTGATTTTCTTTAACAGTTGAATTCAGGGGGGAGATGCCTGGAAGCAGCGATTTCACCTGCACCTTGGAAGTATCTAACAGTAATTCCTGTTGCTGCTGGGGCCAGTGACTTGCATCTAGCGTACTGATGGGTTTCTCCCCACAAGTGCTGGCAGCAATGTTTCCCGTCTCAACGTTGATGAGTTGAATGCACTGGACTTGCGTTGGCAATTGTTGGGCGAGTTGGTTTAAAAATTTTTGATGCGCTTCTGGCGATCGCGATTGCAGTACGACTGCTTCACTTGCAGTCACTAAGTTGGCAGAGAGCGCTTTAATTGACTCGCTCATGCTCTCTCCTTTTCTCACTGCACTTTCGGTAAGATTTTGGCGAGCGGTTTCCAGTATGCTAGATCGTGCTTTTCTGTAGGTTACATACACCCCCATCAGCAGTACCGGGACGCTCAAAAGCAAAATGCGTGACAGCAGGATGCGACGGAAGGAGGATTGACCCGGCTTAGCCATAGGACTTCTCTAATTTGAGGTGTAAAACCCAATAGCAAGAATTCTCAAAAATCACCCCATCAGAATGGGGGTATTGATTAGCCTACTTTTTTCTGGGTTAATCGTGTTGGTAGAGCGATACTGTTTGACAGATCCATTCCATCCTAGAACGGTTCCAGATCCTCGTATACTCTGGAAAGGTTGACTTTGTGGAATCTCTACACTAATTCCCGTAATATAAGCAATTCTTAAACTTTAATTAAATATTTGAGCGACCAGCAGCGATGACGGGATTTGTCTGGAAACGCCCTTCTACGACAGTTGTTTTGGCAATGAGTGCCGATGGCAAGATTGCGGATATTCGTCGCGATCGCGCCCGATTTTCGTCTCCAGCGGATCTGGCGCACCTGGAAAAACAGATTGCCCAAGCGGACGGAGTTTTATTTGGCGCAGGGACTCTCCGCGCTTACGGTACGACGCTGAGCGTCACGAATCCCGATTTGCTCCGCTGGCGACAACAGAGAGGGCGATCGCTCCAACCAGTCCAAATTGTTTGCTCTCAATCAGCCAATCTAGATCCGCAATGGCGCTTTTTTCGTCAACCCATACCTCGGTGGTTACTTACAGGAGAGGCAGGTGCCAAGCGCTGGCAAGGATGCTCAGAATTTGAGCGGGTTCTAGAAGTGGAGGCAACGACCGATGGAATTAGCTGGATTGCTGCTTTTCAACAGCTCTGGGAGCTAGGCTTGGAACATCTCGCTGTCCTAGGAGGTGGGGAACTCGTAGGTGCTTTAGTGGCGGCTGATTTAATCGATGAATTCTGGTTCACGGTTTGTCCGTTAATTTTAGGAGGAGCGACAGCACCGACGCCAGTAGAAGGTTCTGGATTTTTGGCAGATTTTGCACCTAGGCTGGAACTCTTGTCAGTCGAGTCGATTGAGCAAGAAGTTTTTCTACACTACCGGCGGCAGCGTTAGTTGAATTTGGTAATTGTAGATGAAAGTTGACAATTATTTGCACAATCTCTATTGCACGAACGAAACAGAAATGATGTTGAAAATCGCTCGGAGACTCATTGTTAGGATTTATAAACTAATTTGACCCAGAAGAAGCGATCGCGCCTGTTTCGGCTGTGTTCATCTGAGATCGCACACTTTGTCTCACATGACATTGAGTAATTAGGCGGGGAGTATCAAACCTCCGTGTAGAAAAATTGCTTCTCCGTTAATCCCTAGGAGCAATTTTTTGTCAGCGATCATAAAAAAAAAGAAACTCAGCCAGGAACTTTCCTTTTGGGTAAACGTCACCTGCCAACCTCAATCCCTAGCGAATGAAAAGGAATCCAAAGCGTTAGTAGCGACTGACACAATATTGTTGTAGAATTCCAGCAAGTATGGTGTGTTTTGAGGAGTTTTAGACCCGTGAAATCCCAGTGGAGAATAGAGAAAACAGCATCCTCAGCGCTAGTGTTTACAGCCTTTGGCTTACTAGCAGTTAGCCTCTCCCCGGCGATTGCAGCCACCGATATCGACCCAACCACAGCTGCTGAGGCAGTCCAGTCTTCAACTCAGGGATTCTCGACATCTACAGATTTAGCGACAGGAACGGATGTAACCGAGGCAAAAACGACAGCAAATTCGCTGGCGGCAGCTGCATCCGAGGGAACACTCGCATCGGCGAATGTACTGCCAGAACTAAAAGCATCGCAGACGGAATCGGCAGCAAGTTCGCCTAGTTTCGCGGCAACTCAAGAATCTGCCACTGCGGTAAATTTAACCCCCCCAACTGAAACAAGCCAGTTGCAACCGGCAGCTAGTTTACCAAAATTTTCGACTACAAAGTCTCCTATTTTGTCCGCTAGCGGTCGCAGCTTGGATGCATCTTCCACTGCCTCTGCAACAACAAAAGAGGCTCGCACTCTTGTAGACGCAGCAACTGTTAGCAATCCTAACACCCTGCAAGCTCAAGCGCTGCCCTCTGAAGAGGCTAGCGAACAAGTGCTTCCAGCGGGCGATCCTTTGGAAATGGGAAACCCAGAGGACATGGAAGCCAACCCATTGGATCAAGTCACCAATGTGTCCCAGTTGAGCGATGTGGAACCAAGCGACTGGGCTTACGAAGCATTGCGAAGTCTTGTAGAGCGTTACGGCTGTATTGCAGGCTATCCTGATGGCACTTTTCGCGGCAACCGGGCACTCAGTCGCTATGAATTTGCCGCAGGGGTAAATGCCTGTCTTCAGCAAATTGAGAAATTAATTGCTGCTAGTTCGGCTGATGCAGCTACCGAAGCGGATTTAGAAACCCTGCGACGACTCGTTGATGAGTTTGGACCGGAACTGGCGACCCTACGGACGCGGGTAGATAACCTGGAAGGTCGTACCGCCTTCTTGGAAAGCCATCAGTTCTCAACCACGACGAAGCTATTTGGACAGGCAGTCGTCGGCGTTCAGGGACGCAATGAGAATGAATTTGAGTTGTTCCTGAACCGAAAATCAACTGGGAACCGATTAGAAGACCAGAATACAAATCCCAACGTCATTAGCAACGTCCAGTTAAGTTTGTTCACCCAGTTCAGTCCTCGCAGCCTGCTGCTGACTGGATTGCAAGCGGGTTCTGGAAATTCGGGACCTCGTTTGCTCAACAACGACATGGTCTTCTTGGGATATGAAGGAGACACTGGGAACGACATTGTACTGAGCGACCTCACTTATCGTCAGTTAATCGGTAATAATTTTGCCTTCATCATCGGTCCGGAAGGGGTCAACCCAGTGAACGTTTTCCGGGGAGCAAACCGCGTAGAAAGTGCCGGTCAAGGGCCGCTTTCCCGCTTTGCTCAACGCAACCCAATTATTAATACCGGGGGACGTGGAGGCTTAGGCTTTGACTGGCAAGTCAATCCACGGATCAGTTTACAAGGCGTCTACTCTGCCAGCAGACCCGCAGATGCTTTTCGTGGGGGTATCGGCGGTGGACAAGATGGAGAAACCGCAGCTGGCTTGCAGTTAGTCGTATCGCCGCTGAATACGCTTGATATTGCTCTGCAATACGTCAACTCCTACTCTCCGTTTGGAAGATTGGGGACTGGCGTTGGCGACGATTTGGTTCTCCTCCCGACTCCGGCAGGCAGAGGGCCGATTAATACGAATGCTTTTGGTGCCAGTTTAGAATTCCGAGCAACGCCCAACATTACAATTGGCGGTTGGGGCGGCTACACGACTTCTGACCCGCAAGGAATATCAGGAAATGTAGAGACATTCAATTGGATGGCTTACCTCAATTTCCCCGATCTGCTTGGTGAAGGCAACCTCGGCGGTATTTATGTCGGTCAGCCGCCCAAAATTACCAGTAGTGACCTGCCAATTGGAAGAAACTACCCTGATTTTATTAGTGAGGGTGGCTTTGGAGATGAAGGCGGTCAGCCAGGAAGTACAACTCACATAGAAGCTTTCTACCGCTTCCGGGTTTCTGACAATATTACGGTCACGCCAGGGGTGATCGTATTATTTAATCCGCTTCACAACCAGGACAACGACACAATCACAATCGGTGCCATCCGAACCACTTTTACTTTCTAAAAGTGGGCTGAAAAATAGCGATCGCTTTGTCAGGGAGATTCATTCAAGGATCTCCCTGATAATTTTATAAAAACATTACAAATAACTTCGTAAGTAATTTCAACGCAAACCTCGCAACAGCCGAAAATAGAACAATTTTTTAAGTGTATTTACGTATATAAAACGGGTAAATAACTTTACAAAAACTTTGCAAAAAACTGGGAACTCGTTGAGAAACCAAACAGTCATTTATCCAAACACGGGCACAAGCAAAGCCAAGCAAGTATGACCTAGTTCTACTTAATGCTAGTCACACTTGCCCTAATGCTTATTCAATCAGGATGCTGTTATTACTCTCTTCTAATACTTGTAGTTCTGAGCTTGCTCAGGATGAATGCTGAAGAAACTTATGATCCCCTGTTGACTATCGAATTGAGCTAGATTCTGCTATTCACCCTGTCCTCTTATACTCACTGATGGAGTCCTAACATGATTGCGAAATCAACTAAGTATGCTGTTTGTTTCGGTATCGCTGGAGGCTTGGCGATCGCTCTGGCTCCCACAGCTCACGCTCAGACGACTACGACTGCTGCTCCTACTACGACTTCTACTTCCGCTACAAGCACTCAATCTCAGTCGATTTCGATCACAGGCGGTCTGTTAGGAGGGCAAGCTGCCTTCTTTTCACCTTTACAGTCACAGACTACTACTGGGACTACTGGTGGTACAAGTAGCCCAGTTTTGTTTGACGCTGCCGTCACCACGCTGCAACTGCAAACAACTTCCGGTAACACCAGCTCTGCTCGCTTCGTACCCCAGGCAGCAGACTTCAAAGACGTCGGTGCTGGCAACGTTGGTCGTCCTGGAAAAGATGACAAAGGTAGCTTAGTCGGTACCCTATCCGGTCTAGCCTTCACTTCTGGTGGCGCAGCTGTTCCCTTCTCGAACATCCCCACGAAACTAGACTTTACTCTGAATTCTTTTGCCAGCAGCGCCTTTTTGGGCGGTTCGCTGATTGCTCCTAAGGAGACAGGTTCGGCTCCGCTGGTTTTCCTGCCCGTTACAAACGTCCAACTATCTACTCAGTCTCAGGCTAACTACACTGCCAAATCTGGGGTTTTAGAAGTTGGTAATTTTGAAGGTAAACTCACTGCGGGCAATATTGGTTTGCCGACATCCCTGAAGTTCAATGGCGGCAGCTCTGTTCCTCTTCCTCCATCTACTAGCTTGGGGCAAAAGACAAAATTTGAGCTAGAAGGTCAAGGATTCGGCACCTTAAGCAGCACTTTTTCCGATCAACCTAGTACAACAGGCGGCACCACAACAGGCGGCACCACAACAGGTGGCACCACAACAGGTGGCACCACAACAGGCGGCACCACAACAGGCGGCACCACAACAGGCGGCACCACAACAGGTGGCACCACAACCGCAACCGGCACCGGCACAACCAGCGGAACTACGACCGCAACCGGCACGCAATCTGGTACTCAAACTCCCTGCGGTTGCGATACTGACACCGCAACTACAACCGATAGCGACGACTCACAAACAAGTAGTCAAATTACAACCGCTAGTGGCACCGGCACTGCCGACGCACAAACCTTTAGCAGCACTAACAAGGTAGCCTTCAGCAGCAATAATGCTCAAACCAAATTCAAAGTTGAAGGCGAAAAATTCAAGATTGAGGGCACCGGAGTTGGCACAGATATTAAACTCGGTGGTACTACTAAGCTTGAGCTGACAAATCCCAGCAGTTTTAGTAATTCTGCAATCAAGTTCAAAGTTACAGGCGAAGGGAATGGCATCACCACAATTAATGGCAACAGCACGGTTGGCTATCTAAGCGATAACAGCAAAACACAGTTTGAATTTGGGCAAGAAGGAGGGAGTGCCTTCAAACTCAAAGGTGAAAGTCAAGGCCGTACCCAGTTCACTGTTGGTGCAGTTGCCAGCCAATTGGGTGGAACGAGTGGATATGATGTTTCTACAAGCAATACCTCTTACCAGAGCAGCAGCAGCTCCTACTCGACTGGTGCAGGTGCAGCTACAGGCCAGAACACAGGCTTTGGTTCTAAAACAAGCTTGAGCTACAACCTCATCTTCCAAAATGGTGGTAACTTTAACACCGTTATCAACAACTCTAGCGGCAGCTTCGGTGGTGGTAGCACAGGCACAGGTACCAGCGGCGGCACCAGCGGCGGTGGTAGCTTCGGCGGTAGCACAGGTGGCAGCACAGGTGGTAGCACAGGTGGTAGCACAGGTGGTAGCACAGGTGGCGGCACCAGCACTGGTAGCACAGGCGGCAGCACAAGTGGTGGCACCAGCACTAGCGCCGAGGGGAACGGCGGATCGCTTATCACCATTTACAACAGCACAACTTTCAATCTGATTTCTCTGTCTAATTCCTTCGTCCAGAGTTCTAATAAGGTCTACAACGTTGCTTCCACGTCTGGTGGCCCTGTTGGCGTCTTTGTAGAGAAAGGTCGTGGCAAGCAAAGATTGCTGGTTGTGCGCCAAAATAGCCGAGGTCTGGCTCTCGGTACCTACAAACAGAAGAAAGGTCGGGCAGTCGCAGCCTATCAGTCAGTGGGACCAGAAAGCCGTCTAGGTTTTGGGTTGGTCGGTCTGCGTCAGGTTTCAACCGAGCAGGTTACTAACGTGGAAGGTGACGCTGGCGCTGAAACCAACGACAACACCAACACCAACACCAACGACAACACCAACACTAACGACAACACCAACACCAACACTAACGACAACACCAACACCAACACTAACGACAACACCAACACCAACACCAACACTAACGACAACACCAACACCAACACCAACACCAATGACAATGGTGATGACGATGGCGATGATGATGGTGATGACGATGGCGATGACGATGATGCGAACACATCGACTCCTGAAGCCGATGACGAGGGCGATGATGATGGCGATGATGATGATGATGATGATGATGACGCCAGCACATCGACTACTACTCCAACCACAGGTGGTACAGAAGGCTTAAATGCTGCCCCATCCAGCGATACAACAGCCCCTGCTACTCAACAATAGTCACAACTCAAACAGATAGCGCGCTATCTGTTTGAAGACAAACGTTTAGCTCATGCTCCTGAAAACAGGAAAATAGACAAACAGCAAGGTGTTCTAGTTTGAGTTAGACCAATTGTGTAGCGATCGCCTCCAAGTCATGGACTGGAGGCGATTTTTTTGGCACGTATATCCACAAACAACAAACGGGGCGCACGTTCAACGTGCGCCCCGTTTCTAAACAATAAAACAGCTTATTTACTTACAATTCCCGACCACTGGACTTTTTTGAGCTTGTCCCGCCGGTAAGAGAAGAAACGGTCTGGTTCCTGGTAGGTACAGTGAGGCGCGATCGCGATCTGTTCGTTAGAAATTCCCAGTTGTTTCAGTTGCAGCTGGTTGACTCGCCGCACATCTAGTCGCACCCGTCCTGGTTGCGAATCTTCTAATAACGGTGAATGTGGCAACTGCTGCAAGGCATCAAGAATGGATTCTGTATCTTTGTGCGGATCTTTATCTGGTAAGATGCTGGCTCCTACTTCAGATGCCACATTCACAGACACCTGATAGACATCACCTGCGATCGCGGGACCCATCGCAATCAGCAGATTTTGGAGTTGACTGCCGGAAGCTAGGAAACGGGCGATCGCTTGGGGGACAATTCGGGTAGCAGTCCCGCGCCAACCCGCATGAATCGCTGCCACCTGTCCCGTCTGGGGGTCGGCAATTAAAACCGGCGTGCAATCGGCACTGCACACCCATGCTGCCTGCTGAACCTGCTCGCTGACAATCCCATCAGCGGGGGGTAGGGAGTCCCCCTCTTGACCCTCACGGGTTGCCGCTTCTATTTCGGAGGGCGTCATCACCCTATTGCCATGCACCTGTTTCACGCGATACACCTTAGCATCCGGCTGTAAAACGCTGACTAATTCTGCCGGAGAACGGGGCGAAAATTGTTGAGTAAAAAATCCGTGAGACCAGCGTTCTAGCAAGCTACAAGTTAGATAGGGCAATCCTTCCCAAGTCCGCCAGTGCCAGGTATTTATAGAAGTTTGTGATTCTCCTGCGCCCAGGTTCAAATTGGTGCGGGAAAGCATCGCCATTCGGAACTCCTGAAATATCGGTGACATTATGCTAACTTATGCTACGAATCAATTTGTTAGCAACCGTGGCATTCGATCGGCATTGTCTGGAAGCCTTTTTAGGGGATGTTTCTCTACCGCTTTCTTTCCATATCTTTGAGACTTTACCTTCCACAAATCAAACCCTTTGGGAACTGCTCGATCGAGGAGCAACACCGGGAACCGTTGTCATTGCCCTTCAGCAAACCGCTGGGCGGGGTCAGTGGGGACGCCAGTGGCAATCCAGTACAGGCGGACTTTACCTATCTATCGCGCTAGCTCCCGATTTAGTTGCAACCAATAGCGCTCATTTGACCCTATGCAGCGCTTGGGGAATTGCTACCACATTGCGGAGTTACGGCATCCCAGCGTTGATTAAATGGCCAAATGACCTAATCTTGTGCAAACGCAAATTAGGGGGCATTCTCACCGAAACTAGAGTGCAACAAGGACGGATTACCAAAGCCGTTGTGGGTGTGGGAATTAACTGGGCGAATCCAGTCCCGGAAACTGGCATCAATCTGGAATCCTTTTTGCAGCAGCAGCCAATCGAAGCGAATGCCTTACACGCACGGTTCGCTAACGCCTTGGAAAGATTAGCGGCAATAACTTTGCAGGGTATTTTATCCGGATATCGACACGTTTCCCTAGAAGGAATAGACGCCCTACTTCCCGCTTACGTAGAGCTTCTCAGTTGCAGGGGGCGTTCTGTCATCGTAGACGGACGCTCTGGAGTCATTGTGGGTGTCGCATCCACCGGCGAACTTCAAGTCCGCTTGAACTCTTTAGCAGCTGCCGAGGAAATCTGCCTCAAGCCCGGTACAATCAGTCTTGGCTATGATGGGTAATTTTCCACAAGCTCTGGGAGTGAAAATAGATGGGGTAAACGACAATAACCATGTCTTTACACCAAAAACACTAACCAGTATGACCCTATAGAGTGAGTGAGATGAGGAGTGATTCGGAAATGAGCCAGCGAAACCACCCTAGTTGTACTCAGTTTGGTCTGTTTTGCCGCCGTCCCCTGGTGCAGGGACTTAGTTGGATTGGAGGTATCGGTGTCCTCAGCAGCGGCTTAGTTTGGGCACAAAGCGATCCAAGCGTAGATACAATAGGCACGCCTACCACTCAAGAGGCACCGCCTACTGTAAAAATGGAGACCCACTCCCCGCGAAGAACTGAGCCGACGGTTGTTCGTCGCCGTTCAGTTTCAGCGCCAGAACCAGAGCCAAATGTTGTACGCCGTCGCTCGGCTCCAGCAGCAGAGAACGCTTCATCGGGTGTCCGTCGTCGCCAATTGGCTCGTCAGCGTGCGTTAGAGACAACATCTGTCCGTCGCCGTCGCCGTTCTGCTCCAGAACCCGCAGTTGTCCGTCGTCGCTCGCTTCCAGTATCAGCACCAGAGACTTCGGTCGCTGTTCCAAGAAAAGCAAAGCTTTCTCCTCCCAGGTTGGTGG
The DNA here is from genome assembly GCF_014695635.1 of Coleofasciculus sp. FACHB-712. NCBI lineage: Bacteria > Bacillati > Cyanobacteriota > Cyanophyceae > Coleofasciculales > Coleofasciculaceae > Coleofasciculus > Coleofasciculus sp. FACHB-712. Next base: position 26,047 of record NZ_JACJOQ010000518.1, read on the forward strand.
AGCCAAACACGATTTCTTATGTAAAGCCTCCCAAGCTTAGACCGAGCAAAGCTGAAAAGAGCGGGATAAGTTCCAGCGATTACAACAATAGTTATATCGATCCGACTGACTATAGTGTTGGTGCAACGAGTCGAGGCAAGGAGCCGATTCGTTCTTACGATGAACCACCTGCCGTTGTGCTGTCGGAACGGTCAACAGGATGTCAAAGAGTCTTGCAGAGCGGGCAAGGTTTATCTGGTGGAAGCTGTGGTGTTGCACGGATCCCTTCTAGGAACACCAACCGTCTAAGGGAAACTGCTAGATTAACCTACCCGACCAGAAGCCGTAGGGAGTACGCAAGTGACACAGACGTACCGGAAGCATTACGGACCTCTGGCTTGGCGAATCGTAGAGTCAGCCGCGCCCGTTTGGCGGTAAACCAGCCAGAACGGGAGATCCGTCAGCAAATCTTGGTTGCCTCTGCAAGTCCTGTCGCAATTAGCCCAAGAAGCGATCGCCCTCAAGGCATTCGTTCAATTAACCGTCGTCGATCTAGGTCTTTGGGTTCCTCTGCCGTTACTCGATCGACGGCGATCGCTTCTAATAACGTTGGCAGCAGCCAAAGCTCTATTCCATTCAATGTGCCCGAATACAAAGCCCCGATTCCCACCATTTTCCGGGGCTTGGCTAACGGCAATACCAGTTTAATTTTCCCACTGGCGATTCCTGCGCCAATTACCTCGCTTTTCGGTTGGCGGACGCATCCAATTTCCGGCACTCGCCGGTTCCATGCAGGTACTGACTTAGGGGCACCTCTGGGTACACCCGTTCTGGCAGCTTTTGCGGGGAAGGTTGCGATCGCTGACTGGATGGGCGGCTATGGTCAAGCTGTTGTCCTCAAACACAACGAAACCCAAGAAACTCTCTATGCTCACCTGTCGGAAATTTTGGTTCAACCCGGTCAACAGATCGAACAAGGAACCGTGATTGGGCGGGTTGGTAGTACCGGCAATTCTACAGGTCCCCACCTTCACTTTGAAATCCGCCAGCTAACGCAAGAAGGCTGGATGGCGGTGGACTCAGATGCCTACTTGGAATATGGTCTGGCGCAAATGATTAAAGCTTTGCAAACCGCCCATTCTGCTCCCGCAGCTCCAGCAACGTCATCGGCTCCGTTAACCCCGCAACCAGGTAGCTAAGAATTAAAAATTCATCTTTTTGAATTTTGATTTCTAAGAATACCCGTGTTCTACCAAGAAAGCGGGTGTAATTCCATCCATCCCGATCGTAGCGGGTGCATTCTGCTCAGATGTTCGTGCTGGATAACGCAGAAATTTTTCCACGTACTTGCCCAGAATATCTCCTTCCAAATTCACCAAACTGCCAGTCTGTAAATAAGGTAGGTTTGTCTCGGCATAAGTATGAGGAATCACCGCTACCGTAAACCAACTTCCATCAGGGTCGCAATCTGCCACCGTCAGACTCACACCATTGACCGCAATACTGCCTTTGGGAATGATGTACCGAGCAATCTGGCGCTGCTCCCCATCCTCTGCTGCCGGTATTTCAAAGCGCATTTCCCAGGAAGTAGCAGTTTGTACCGACTCTTGCAGACAGCCTATTCCGTCTATGTGCCCTGTCACAAAATGTCCTCCTAGCTTGCTGCCAACCCGGAGAGAGGTTTCTAAATTCACGTAGGCGGCGGCTTGTTCTCGCTGTCCTAAGGTGGTGCGACTAAGAGTTTCCGGAGAAGCGGTTGCCACAAAGCCTTGAGGCGAAATTTCCTCTACCGTCAGACAAACGCCATCCACCGCCACACTATCGCCAATCGCTAAATCTGACAGTATCAGCTGACAAGTATCTCCCACGCAGGAAAGCCCAAAACGGTCTTCTCCCAGAGAATTAATAGTTCCTAGAGCTTGAATTAATCCGGTAAACACTGTTTTTAAGTGAAATTAGGTAAATAACGGTCATTGGCAAACGATCGTTGCTCATGATTCAGTGAAAAAACCGAAAAACAACTTGTTTTTAGATGTAATTAATCGGATTTCGACCTACTGATAACTGATAGCGAACAACCAGCGAAGGGATGAAGGCAATCGGTCTATATTTTTTAGTAAAATCTCCAGCGAATCGTCCTAAGACTGAGGCATACTGGGAGATACAGCTTTGTTGATCCCAACTTAACCAAGTCTTCATAGCTGGTTGTGCCTTCGCTTGGTAAGGTGATTAGAACCGCAAGCGTGTTTGTTAAACCCCACTACCTCCAGTACCAGTTTATAGCTTTGCTTTATCCCCCCCGACGCCTACCGTGTTCTAGAGGCCAAGCTGATGATTGAAATGAAAGTCGCTGGAATTGCATTAGATGCCGTGACGCGCAGCCCGATTGTGTTGCTCAAAGATGCCTCGGAGCGACGAGCCTTGCCAATTTATATTGGGCAAGATCAGGCAAAGGCAATTATCAGCGCTTTGGAAAAACAAACCCCTCCCCGTCCCCTGACTCATGACCTCCTGGTTAATATCCTGGACGTTTGGAATATGACCTTAGAGCGGATCATTATTCACTCGCTTCAGGACAATACCTTTTATGCGATCTTGAGTGTCCGGCAGGGTGAGGTAAAAAAGGAGATTGATGCTCGGCCTAGTGATGCGATCGCGATCGCCATCCGCACTGGCAGCCCCATTTGGGTAATGGAAGAAGTCATTGCTGATGCTTCTATCCCTGTCGATCGCGATGCCGATGAGGCAGAACGCCGAGCCTTCCGTGATTTTGTATCGAAGCTTCGACCGGAAGATTTGATCCAGCGAGGAGGCTCCAGCACGGAATCATAGCACACCAAGGGCAAACGTAAAAAGGCAAAAGCCAAAAGCAAGAAAATGAACTTTTTACTTGGGCGATCGCGGCTGTCTCTTGCTCTTTCTTTTTACTTTTTATGCGTTATCGGCGGTTTGGAAAAACAAATTTACCGCTTTCAGTGTTTTCTTGCGGGACGATGCGCTGTCTGGCTTCCTTTGAAGATGCCTACCAGACGGTGCATCAAGCCGTTGCTTGTGGAATTAATCACTTAGAAACCGCGAGGGGTTACGGCAAAAGCGAAGAATATCTCGGTGCCGCTTTAGCCGCAGGATTGCCCCAGTCGCGAGAACAGCTTTATATCACTACCAAACTTCCCCCAAGCAGTGACGCCGATACGATGCGTCGGTGGATTGATGAGTCGCTCTTGAACTTACAGACTGATTTTGTGGATTGTCTGGCGATTCATGGCCTTAACACCAGGGAACATTTAAACTGGGTGCAAGCGGATGGAGGCTGTATGCAGGCGGTGCAGGAAGCCGTAGCAGATGGCAGAGTTCGACACGTTGGCTTCTCTACCCACGGACCGCTGGATGTGATTCTAGCGGCGATTAACACCAATTTATTTGAATTCGTCAACCTGCATTATTATTACTTTTTCCAGCGCCATGCCCCGGCGGTTGAGTTAGCCAACCAAAAGGATATGGGAATTTTTATTATTTCACCAGCGGATAAGGGGGGGCTACTCTACACGCCACCGGAAACGCTTCAACATCTGTGCCATCCCTTTTCACCCCTAGAACTAAATTATCGGTTTCTGTTGAGCGATCGCCGCGTTACCACGCTCAGTGTTGGCCCAGCGAACCCCAGCGAATTGACGGAATGTTTGGCGGTTGCTGAGCGCGATGAACCGCTCAAACCGGAGGAAATTGCAGTTTTCGACCGCTTACAAGCTCATTTAGGAGTAATTTCTCCAGATTTATGTAGTCAATGCTACGCTTGTTTGCCCTGCCCAGAAAATATCAATATTCCAGAAATATTGCGCCTGCGTAATTTAGCGGTTGCCTATGACATGACAGCGTATGGTCAATACCGCTACCGAATGTTTGAAAATGCCGGTCACTGGTTTCCGGGGATGAAAGGCGATCGCTGCACTGACTGTGGTGACTGTCTGCCCCGATGCCCTCAACATTTAGACATTCCAGCCCTTTTGCGAGATTCTCACCAGCGTCTGAATGGACAACCTAGGCGTCGGCTTTGGGAATAATCGTAACGGTAGTTGCGTAAAGATAGTTGCGTGAACAGATTTTAAGGCAACCAGGATGTAGGGACAGGGTATTTGTGCCCTTGCCTGATGCTGTTATCACTCCGACGATGAACAGTATCTTTAGCTTATTGGTTTAAGTTTTACACCTATCTAAAGATATATTCTTGTTAAGATGTTTAGTGATCTGGATTACCGACACATTGATTTATGTAAAATAGCTTAAAAAAGAATTTTGCTAATCCATTGGTTAAGGTTGGTTTAAAGTTTGACTTTGAGAAGGTGGGCTTTGAATATTCCATAACTATATTTGGTAGTCATGAAAAATCAGCTTACCTCCACAGAAAATCTAGTTCGCAGAATTGTATCTATTTATATATTAATTAGCATTATTTATATTGTTTCTGGGAATGAAATACTTAATTTACTGAGCAAGAATTTAGCGTTTTTAATCCAGTTAGAGATGCTGAAAGAGTGGGGATTTATTCTATCTATTAGCGGGTTGTTGTATGTTCTAATTCGCGCTGGCTTACAATTGCAACAATCCGAGCATAATTATCGCCGTATCTTTGAGAACACCGTTGAGGGAATTTATCAAGTTACGGATGATGGACGCTATATGAATGCGAATCCAGCGCTGGCACGCATTTATGGCTACAACTCACCAAATGAACTTATTGGCAATCTTCATTGGCACGCAAGCAATTTGGAGTTGTACCAATTACTCCAAAAAACTGATGCCGTAACGGGATTTGAATCTCAGGTTAATCGCCCCGACGGCAGTTGCATTTGGATTTCTTCTAATGCCCGTGCTGTGCGCGATCGCAGTGGCAAGCTACTTTACTACGAAGGCACCGTTGAAGACATTACCAGCCGTAGGCGGACAGAGCAAGCACTGTTCGACAGTAAGGAACAATATCGCGTTATCTCAGAACTGACCTCTGATACCTATTGCCTAACAGTAGCCCCTGACGGTCAAATGACAACCGAATGGGTGTCAGAGACCTTTTTGCGAGTGAGCGGTTACACGTTCGCGGAAATTATCACTCTTGATGGCTGGCGGCGGCTTATTCATCCCGACGACTGGTTAAAAGTTCAGCAAAATTTTCTCAACTTGGTTTCTGGCCACTCTGAGATTAGCGAACACCGGATCGTGACCCGTAGCGGTGAAGTTCGATGGTTACGAAATTATGCGCGATCGCAATGGGATGAGCAAAAACAAAGAGTTATTCGGATTTTGGGGGAATTGCAAGATATCACAGACTGCAAAGCCGCTGAAGCGTTACTTCAGCGAAGTGCTGGCGAGATTAATCAAATTTTTAATATGCTGCCCAGTTTTGTCTGGAAGTTCTGCCCTGCAACCACCCAGTTTATCTATGCCAGCGATATTTTAACCGAACTCAGTGGCATTTCTACACAGGCATTTTTTGAGAATTATCAAGTTTGGGACGATCGAGTCGATTTAGGGCATGAATCCCTAGAAGCAATTCGGATAGCTTGGGAAGCGATTACCAATGGCGAACCCTATCGGGTTGTTTATCTTTTTCACACTCTTCATAGAGGCGATCGCTGGTTTGAAATTACAGCGAGACCTGCCATAGAGGATGGCGTTCTCTATTACTACGGCAGTACCGCAGATATCAGCGAAAGGCAGCGGCAGACGATGTTATGCAAGCAGGCAGAAACAGCCTTACGGCAGGCAAATGAGGCGTTAGAAATCCGAGTCCAAGAGCGTACCGTTGAGCTAGAAGATGTTGTCCAGGCACTCCAAGGAGAGATTGCCGAACGCAAGCTCGCTCAAGAAACCTTAAAGCATTATCAATTGCTATCGGAACATGCCCGTGACATTGTTTTGTTTATTGGGAATCAAGGGCAAATTATCGAAGCGAATCAGGCGGCAATTCAGACATACGGTTACGAACGCGAAGAGATTGTTGCCTTAAACATTCAGGACTTGCGAGATCCTCCAACTCATACAGCGATCGCTCAACAACTGGAGCAAGCAGAACAGCGAGGCATCTTATTTACTACCACTCACCGCCGCAAAGATGGCAGCACTTTTCCAGTGGAAGTCAGTTCCCAAAGCTGGGTAATTGACAATCAAAGAGTTTTATTAAGTATTATTCGGGATATCAGCGAAAGCCTCCGGCACGTCACGCTACGCAAACTGGCAGAGGAGGCATTGCAAAAAAGCGAGGAACGGTTCCGCAATTTGCTGGAAACTACCAGCGATTGGGTATGGGAGGTAGATGAGAATGCTGTTTATATTTACACAAGTCCCAAAGTGCACGACATCTTAGGTTACGAACCTGAAGAAGTTTTGGGAAAAACGCCCTTTGACTTAATGCCGCCGGAAGAAGCCTTCCGGATTGCGAACACTTTTGGGCCAATTGCTGCCCAAGCAATACCATTCTCTTGCCTAGAAAATATCAACATCCACAAAAACGGTCATCGAGTTGTTCTAGAAACCAGTGGCGTCCCAGTTTTTGATAGCTCTGGGAAATTTTGTGGCTATCGCGGTATAGATCGGGACATTACCGAACGCAAACAATCTGAAGAAGCTCTGAGGGAAAGTGAAGAGCGATTCCGAACAATTTTTGAAAGAGAAGCGATGGGTGTCGTCCTGACCACTTTAGAGGGGCGGCTTTTGGCAAGTAATCCCAAGTTTCGGGAAATTTTAGGTTATAGCGAACAAGAACTACAAGGGATGCTTTTCAGTGAGTTGGCGCATCCAGATGACGCCATGCAAGACCGGGAACTTTACCAAGAGTTAATGGCTGGAAAGCAGGATTCTTACCATTTGGAAAAGCGCTATATCTGCAAGGATGGTCATGTGGCTTGGGGCTACTTGACCGTTTCTTTGATTCGCAGTCCCGGTGGTGCCCCTCAATTTAGCACTGCCACCATTCAAGACATTACCGAACGCAAGCAGATAGAAGCAGCGCTACGGGAATCGGAAGAGCGTTTCCGCCAATTAGCGAAAAATATTCCGCAAGTTTTCTGGATGACGACTCCCGATGAGAAACAAATGCTCTATATCAGTCCCCCTTACGAGCATGTATGGGGGCAAACTTGCGAAAGCCTTTATCAGCAGCCTGAATCTTGGCTGGATTCTATTTATCCAGAAGATCGGCAGTCGGTGATAGATGGGCTTGAAAAACGCCAGCAAGAAGTGGACGACTACGAATATCGGATTATCCGCCCGGATGGGACGATTCGCTGGATACGCGATCGCTCCTTTCCAGTTCGGGACGAGACAGGGCAAGTCTATCGAATTGCCGGAATTGCAGAGGATATTAGCGATCGCAAGCGAACGGAGGAGGAGGTTTATTTTCTGCAAACCATGACCCAAGCTATTTTTGAGTCTCCAGACTTTCACTCAGCGCTATTCGTAGCGCTCCAGAAAGTGTGTGAAGCCACTGGCTGGGATTTTGGGGAAGCCTGGATTCCACAATCCGACAACAGCGTTCTCGAATGCAGTCGAGGTTGGTATAGCCGTGCCACTTGTCTAGAGGAATTCCGGCAAGGAGGCGAGAACTTGACCTTTGCACCAGGGATTGGGTTACCCGGTCGTGTCTGGGTCTCAAAACAACCAGAGTGGCAACGAGATGTTTCCGGTGAGTCGCATCAAGTTTATTTCAGGGTAAATTTGGCAATGAACATTGGATTAAAAGCCGCTTTAGGAATTCCAATTATTGCTGATGATACTGTTTTGGCTGTCCTTGTGTTTTATATGTTTGAATCTTGCGAACAAGACGAACGACTCATCGAACTGATTTCCGCTTCAACTGAATTGGGATTATTCATGCAGCGCAAGCGAGCAGAAGAAGAAATTCGCAATGCTTTGGAAAAAGAAAAGGAACTGCACGAACTAAAATCCCGTTTTGTTTCTATGACTTCTCACGAATTTCGTACCCCGTTATCGACTATTTTGTTTTCGGCTGGATTGCTTGAAAATTACGGCTTTAAATGGACAGAAGAGAAGAAAAGGATTCATCTGCATCGAATTAAAACTGCTGTTCAACGGATGGACGGGATGTTAGATGAAGTGTTGCTTATTGGCAAAAATGAAGCTGGCAAGACAGAGTTTAACCCTGCCGCGATAGAGCTAGAAACATTCTGCCAAGACCTTGTAGCAGAAATGCAACTAACAGCAGGCGATCGCCATTCCCTAATTTTCTCAAGTCAGGGAGAATGTCTCGCAGCTTGCATTGATGAAAAACTGCTGCGCCACATCCTCAGCAATTTACTCTCAAATGCTATCAAATATACCCCAGGGGGGGGTATTATAAAATGCGAACTTAGCTGCCACAATGGGGAAGCCATCTTCCAAATTAAAGATCGAGGAATTGGCATTCCTCCACAAGATCGGCAACGATTGTTTGAAACCTTCCATAGAGCTTCTAATGTTGGCAATATTCCTGGAACTGGCTTAGGATTAGCGATTATTAAAAACTTTGTAGACTTACACAAAGGCAAAATCACCGTAGAAAGTGAAGTCGGAGTGGGTACAACCTTTACGATTAAGTTACCGTTGAGCGGGGATTGTTAAGCTTCAGGGGCTAGTTTTAACCCGTTATAGCAAGGATTTTAATAACGGTATCTTTATATACCAAACTTGGGAAAAATCTTCCTCTACATTCTTTTCCTGTCTTCGCTGATTTTTTCATTCTAGGCAGCTTGACCGTTACCTAGGTTCGATTAATAAGGTTAGTTACTATAGGAAGGTAAGAACTTCTTATATTTATTTTTGATAAGCATTAAATATAAAATTTTAAATTCAATTATTTTACTTTCCCTCACGAGTGAAATTATAATGAATTAATTGTCTAATATTTATGGATAACCCCATAAATATTGCTGGTATATTTGGCTTTTAAAAAGTATAAAAATAGACTTTTGTCCAGTGAGAGGGTGCATAATTTCACTTAAATAAATGTTATTACAGATTGATAAAATCTAAATTCAGGAAGCAGGACAACCTTTATAAATTAAATAGTTTGCACAACATCGGGGAAATAAAAAGTTTGATTTTGTAAGAAAAACCATAAATTAAAGGAAATTTAGAGAAATGGCAAAAATTCTAGTTATTGAAGATGAAGAAGCAATCCGCGAAAACATATTAGAACTATTGGAGGCAGAAGAGTTCGAGGCGACAGGTGCAGAAAATGGTCTTGCTGGCGTACAGATAGCAAGAACGATTCGCCCAGATTTAATTATTTGCGATGTCATGATGCCCGATTTAGATGGTTTTGGTGTTTTGATGGCGCTGCGTCAAGATCCTGTCACCGCAACAATTCCCTTCATTTTTCTGACTGCCAAAGCTGAAAAAGCCGATTTGCGTCAAGCGATGGAATTAGGGGCAGACGACTATTTAACCAAGCCTTGTACGCCTGAGGAAATACTCAAAGCGATCGCTGCCCGCCTCGAAAGACAAAGAGCCATTACTCAACCCTATACCTTAGCGCTCAGGCAAGCAGCAGAAAGACTCAATCACTTAGTTCATTACGATAGCGTGACAAACCTTCCCAATCGCTTGCTATTGCGAGAGCGGTTTAATCAAGTTATCAGTAAGCGACAAGATGAACACAAAAGCGATTCCAAAACCCAGGAGAACGAATCGCCTCTTGCCTCTGCCCAGCAGCCACTCAACGTTCAACCTGTCCCGCTGCTGTTTCTAGGATTAGATCGGTTTCAACGGATTAGTGACATCTTGGGAAATCAAGGGAGTGACCGATTAATTAAACTAATTGTCGAACGAATCACCACCTGTCTCAGCCGACAGGACACGATTGCGCGATTGAATTTAGATCAATTTGCAATTATTCTGGCAACCTTAAGTCAAAGACAAACGGTTGCCAGTGTCGCCCAAGCGATTTTGTCATCGCTGAATGAACCCTTCTCCTTAGAAGACGGTCAAATCTTCCTCACTGCCAGCATTGGCATTACCTTCTATCCCAACGACGGGCAAGATTTAGACACCCTGATGAAGATGACAGCAGCGGCGATGTCCTACACCCAAAAGCTGGGAGGAAATCACTATCAGTTTTATGCGACGGACATCAAGGCTGATTATGGCGAAGCGCTGGTGCTAGAAGCGAGTCTGCGCCGTGCCTTAGAACAAAGTGAATTTCAAGTGTACTATCAGCCCCAAGTAAATCTCCAAACCGGAGAAATTAGCGGTGCAGAAGCCTTAGTGCGTTGGCAGCACCCGACGCGGGGGCTGGTTTCACCGGCTGAATTTATTCCTATGGCAGAAGAAACGGGTTTAATTGTCCCGCTTGGCGAGTGGGTATTGCAAACTGCCAGTGCCCAAACGCAAAAATGGCGAGACGCTGGATTTATATCGTTCCGCGTGTCAGTGAACTTGTCGGGGCGTCAATTTAGCCAAGCTGATTTAAGCCAGCGAATTGTCCGAGTATTGGAAACTACAGGTTTGAACCCAGATGCTTTGGAATTAGAGCTGACTGAAAGTATCCTCGTGCAAAATGCTTCGATGGCGATCGCTACTTTAAATGAACTGAAACAGTTGGGGATTCACATTGCAATTGATGATTTTGGTACTGGCTATGCTTCCTTAAGCTATCTCAAACAATTTCCCTTTGACACTTTGAAAATTGACCGATGCTTTGTTCAGGATGTTACTAGCGATACCCAAAACCGAGCGATTATGACCGCCGTGATTCAACTCGCTCACAATCTGAATTTGAAAGTTACGGCTGAGGGGGTAGAAACTCGCGCTGAACTGGCTTTCTTAAGCCAGCAGCATTGCGATGCCATGCAAGGCTATCTATTTAGCCGTCCCGTACCCGCAGCAGAATTTGAAACCTTGTTAAGTGCCGGTAAACGGTTGCCGATGCAAGTTGTATGAATTAATCTACGTTTATTTACAAACCGTTCGCTGAATCAATCACTGGAACCATTAGCAATTCTTACCAGACAATAACTGCATGAATTAGCGCGAGTAAACATGGAACCTCTACAGGAACCAACCAAATCTGGAGCGAAACTTAAACAATTTAGGCAGGCGTACACGGCAGATGACAATGCTGCGAGAAGTCAGATCCATCAAACAGGGAAAAAGATTGCTTCTTCCTTGCTGTTATCAGCTTTAGCAATTCTTACTTCGTGTGTTTTCCCTTTGTTAACGCAGGCACAAACACCACCCACACTGCTGCCTTCTCCCGAACCTTTAGACTTAAAACTACTCGATCCAGAGTCTCGCCCACCGAGAAGTCAAGTCATTAGAGCCGATAGTATGTCCCAAGCTAAACCAACGGTTCCCAGCCTTTGGTGGGCGGAGGAACAGTTTGGTGGCAAATTACTAGAGAACTGGCTAGCGTACCCGGATCGCCAGCGGGTGGATTTGGTTGTAAACCGACAACTCTGGAGCCTTCTGAACTATATAGGACGCTATAGCTTTGTCAACAGCTTTGGGACGGTTGCCAGAGATTATGGCTATAACACCAGGGTGTTTATTGCCAATCAACCACAAGAACCGCTAGCAACCTACACTTGTAATTTCAGTACCACTCCAGTCGTCTGCGATCTGGATATTGTCTCCTCTGGTCAAGATAGTCTGCGAGTTCGTTCTAAACCGTTGGGCGGATTTCCTGCCACAGGGAACGATACGCAAGCGCCGTAGACTGGGGAAGCGGAAACAGAAATTCACTCTTGTCCAGTATCTGAGTATCTGGCAGCAAGATCGAGTTCGTTTTTAAAAATTCAGGTAACTCTGCTGGGTTCATGCCAGCAACAATTGGTGAGGCGGCGCGGCTGAACAGAGAAATTTCCGTAGCAGGTTTGGATTCCCAACAAAAATTAATCCAATCTTGCAACAGAGGATTCGCCGCAGCACCAGCAGGTTGCACCCATAAGTCTGACCACAAGGCGGTTCCAGACATAGGAACCACCGCAGCAATGTTGCGATCGCGCTTCATCACCGACAATACATCTGTTGACCAACCCACCGCCAGCCAGGTGTCTCCTAGCAATAACGGTTGCAGATAGGTATCGGAACTGTAAAATTTCACCTGCTGGTGCAACTTTTGCAGGGTATTTTTCAACTCAGGAATTCTGTCTATCCGTTCCGTGTTGTAAGAATGACCCAACCGTTTTAAGGTTAGACCAATCACTTCTCGCGGTTGATCTAAAAGTGAAATGCGATCGCGCAGTTCTTCTCGCCACAAATCTTGCCAATCCGTCGGTGTCCATCCCAAAGATTTGAATTTGTCGCGGCGATAGATAATTACTGTGCTTCCCCAGCGATAGGGCGCACCCCAAATTTTTCCAGCGGGGTCAGATTGACCTTGACTATTGCGTTTCACAAGTTCTTGCCATCGGATTGGCAATTGATTCCACCCTCCCGCCTGTGTGAGTTCGAGGGGTTGAATGAGTTTCTGCTCAATTGCCTGTGCTAACCAGAAATCTCCCAAAGTCACTAGATCGGCAATGACGGGTTTTTTCGGGGTAATCAGCGGTAAGTTCCGACCCCAGCCCTGGTTCGCTTTACCGGGATTCTGCCAAGTTTCTAGACTCGCAAATAAATCTTTTAACTGTGTGGCTGGCGTAAAATCTAGAGTTGCCGATTGCTTGAGGCTCTGGCGAAATTTAGTTAACAGCTGAGCGGGAATGGAATTTTTCAGAAGTCTAACTCTTAGTGTGGGGTTTTGGGAATTTCCACACCCTGCAAGCATCTGACTCAAGGTCAGCGTTCCAGCACCCAGCAGAAAAGACCGTCTCTTCATAGTTGTAGCAACTAGCAATCCTTCTGATTAGCAATTCGCTATTCGCTGTTTATAGCGCTTGTCGGCGCTCGACACCAAAGCCGACCAAATCGATTACCGTTGGTTGTTCTCCGGGTTCGGGTCGTTGGTAAGTAATAATTGTTCTGATCCGCGTATCCGGCGCTACAATCCGCATTTGATCGACCGCAACAGAACGTCGATAATAGGTGATCATTTCCAGCGTTTGGCGAGTGGGCTGATAGGTAAAGCGCCCCGCGATCGCTCCCGCTTCTGAGTATCCCTCATCCCGCAGATAAAAACCTTTAATCGCTTCCCCATCTACAACTTCCGCCACGATCGGTGGAGCGGGGATTTCGGCGGGCGATTCCCCAGGCACCACGTAGGCATCCGGCACAAATAAAGCCTTCAAACTCATGGATACTCGTTCGCCCGTTTCCGAGACGGTATCAAAGGCGATCGCAAACCCAGGACAGGCATTTTCTTCTTCGGTTGCTTGGGCAAGATTTACCTTTATGCCATTTGACGAAGAAAAGGACAAAATTTGCTGCTTTTGTTCCCATGTCAGGGCTTTTACCGAATATTCCGTATGAGAGCGTTCAATCTGACCACTAAGGACAGAATGATACATTCTTTCTGTTGTCCATACCCCGGTGCAAGCGGTAAAAAACTCTCTGATGCTGAGCATTTTTTCCAAAAAAGCAATATTTAACGCAAGTAAAAGGTGATTAGCTTGCTTGATTAACTTAACATACGTCCGTGTTCTTCGGTGCTGATAAAGGTTCTAGCCGTTGCTACAGTTTTTTGCACTGCGATCGCCCTTGCCATCTTCTTTATCTATTCGATAAGTATATTGGATAAGTATATTTTCTGTTCCTCCTTTTGATAGAGGAACTTCTTAGGGCTGAAAATCAAAATAAACGGAATATAGGGCTAGAATCGCGAAAATTTCCAATAAATCTTCAGAATTGAGAATTTAATATTTCTACATCATAAATCCTGCTATAAAAACCGCTTTTCATGTTTATTCAGCCTTGACCTAAAAAGGCTCAATCGATCCCAACTCCAGCTTCATAAATTCATCTTGCTCAATAGTTAAATAATTTGTAAGTAAAACAGTTTTTTAACTATTTTTTTATAACATGAAAGAAATCAAGTTAACGCCTAGTGGGAATTGCATGGATTCACTTCAAAAGCAAGTCATCACTTTAAATCATAAAGTTGATGTCCTTTACGAAATGATTGACCAGTTGAGCGAAAAAGTCTCTGAAGCTTTGTCTAAAAGCAAAGCAGCGGCTATCCAAGGAGGTACACCCGCACCTTTAGGAGTCAGTAATAGCCGCTATGCCTATAAAAGCTACAGCAATCAGTCTCCAGTAATGGAGCACAAAGATGTCTTAGTTGATACAAACTCTGTAGATAGTAACTCTCATAGCAGCGAGAAAGATTTGTCACCGACCATTCAAATCCAACGGCTAACGGCACAGCTCACCGCTGCCTATAATCGCATTGCTGCTTTAGAAGAACAGTTACTCTCTCAGAGAATTCACTCTTAAACAATCAGCAGGCGGGATACAGCTAGAAGGCTTGCAGATAGAGAAGAAAGAATAAACACTGGCTTTATGCTTCACACTTCATATTTCAGACTTCAACAACGCTCGATTAACATTTCAATGGCTTGGAGTAATTGCTCCTGGTGCCAACCCTGAGTTAAATGAGCCGCGATCGCACATCCGCCCGCACCCATGCCTTCTTTAACGTATCCCTGCTCATAAGCCCGCAGTTGAGGATAACGAGAGGGCGCAAAACTTAGCCCAGTCCCCAATAAGGGGACTGGGCTAATTGTTTCTGCTAAGCCGACCGTATCGCCAGTCGGATCTTCTGCCACCCAGCGAGTCGTTCCCACCACAACTTGATCGGGTTCCCAAGATAGGGAATATTGACGCCCAAGCGCTTGCATCAAGGCATAGACAGCCAGCATTTGCGTTCCACCCGCCAGCATGACACCGCAAGTGCGACTTGCAGCGATCGCCATCCCCGCAACCGCAATTTGCATCGGATCGCCAATTGCCGCAACCAGATGTAACGGGTCTTGAAAAGGATGTTCCTCGTCTCCTCTGCTCCTAAAGGCTTTCAGCCCAGCTTCCACCACCGCCCACTTTTGCGCGTGATTGCAGCTAGGATGGCTGCTGTTGACCTTACCGGCAGCGGGGACACCCAAGCCCGTTAAAATTGCCAAAGCCGTTGTCGTTCCCCCTACCACGCACTCTCCCAGAATTAAATATCCATCCGGGATACTTGCCGCTAGTTTTTGCCCCCAAATCAGTCCTTGTTCCCACAGATGTTTCACTGTCGCGAGAGGCAAAGCATTTCCGCCGCTGAGACACTGGGCAGGGGCACCTTCCAAATCAATGACTGGAACAGTTGGCGGCTGGGGCAATCCAGCATTGAATAAATAAACGGGAATACCAAGTGCTTCAACCACCGCGCGGGAGATTAGCACTGGAGAGGCACCCGCTTGCAGAGGAGGCAGAGGATATTGAGGCTGCGGCTGAGGGCCTTTATACAAAAATTCCGCATCTGCGATCGCTGTATATTGTCGATCCTCTGGCGTTGCTCCAGCTGCTGAAATACCGGGGATCAGCCCGGTGGCGGTAAAGCCCAAAAGACAAGCAAACACCGATGGACGTCCCCGATATCGCTGGAGCCATCGATGTCCCTGTTCTATCTGAGTGTAGACATGAATCATCGAGTTTTGGATTTTGGATTGAGGGTTGAGTCGTGGTAAGGCTCAAAGCAACTGGAAAAAGGCGAAATCAACCTTTAACTTTTCACCCTCATTCTTCATAATCCAGCAGCACTTGCACCCAATGAGGGGGACGGGGAATCGGGTTGCCCAAACGATCGAGTAGCAGCAAAGCCACCAAATGTACGACAAACAGATAGATAACGTTATTGAGAATAATCATGCCGAATGCGATCGCTTGAATCAAAGATAGACTCGGCTCTTGCAGTAACCCGATCTTGACAAATACCCACTCTGCCAGTTCCGTCACCTGGCTAGTCATGTAAACCCAGAGGTCTTCCCCCAATAAAATCGACAGCAGCCAAAACCGAAAAAAGAATCCAAACGTACCAATAATTGTCCCCGTACCAATCGAGAACAGCCAGCTGCTCCTGCGCCGCCACAAAGCCCCCAGTTGGACACCCATGAGACCGTAGGGGATCAGAAACAGAATGCTGCGAGTTGGTCCCATTAGGACGGACAACAGCAACCCAGAAACCAACGCTGCCATCCAAGCCGCCCGGTGTCCCCATCGCAGGTATACGAGGGCAATCGGGATTGGGAAAAACATCCGCAGCAGCGGTCCCATTGGAAAGTAATAATTAATCAGCCAAATCAGACTACAAGTACTAGCCAGAAAGGCAGTTTCCACCATGATCAGGGGAGCAACTGCTTTCACCTGGGGTTCGGAATAATTGTTCCCTTGGGCACTGGTTGCCGGGGGCGTTTCGCTTAGATTCGCCTCATCTTCGATTTTCTGAGAATTCCCCAGACCAGAAGCTTGACCGTCTTCAAAAGGATCGCTCATGCAGATTAAAAAACAAAGCCAGATCCTAAATTTAACCTCTATTCCCGTTTTGAGCCGAGCTTCAGCAGCTTCAGGAGAGAATTACAAGACCCATTACCAATTTCCAGTATCCCTTTATCCATCCGCTATTTCCCCAGTCGCCAGTGATTCAGGATGCTCCGTATCTATGCCCTGAATTACCAACACCGAACAGGGAGCGTGGTGCAGCACATAATTACTCACACTCCCCAGCAAAGCTTCTGTCAATCCCTTGTGCCCCCGACGTCCCATCACAATCAAATCGGCACCCCAATTCTCAGCTGCTTGACATAACATTTGCCCAGCCTCGCCTACTTTGTAATCAAACTCCGTCGGCACTTTCTGACGGGTAGATTTTTCGCAGTAACTTCGGAGCAAATCTTGCACCTGCTGGATTCGCCTTTCGAGCGTGAGGTGGTGATTCTCATAGGATGTCATCATCTGAGGATACAAACCCATCTCACCAGAGAGCCGTGGCGTTATTTCATCGAGTATCTCGCTATTGAGGCAATGTAGCAGCATCATTGCTCCACGATTCGCCTGCGCCAATTCCAGCGCTTGAGCGAAGACAGCCTGACATAAAGAAGAGTCGTCGATAGCAACCAATATTTTCTGAAAACCCATGACTAGGCACCCAGATAAATGGCAGTTGGGCACCCAGAGTGCCGCTGCCGTGTATTTATTAGACGATTAGCCGTTCCAAAGCCGCCAAATCGGGAATGCACAAGATATCGTGGTCGCGCATAATCAGCGCCTTTTTTTCCAGCTTTGTTAAAACCCGTGTCACCGTTTCTCGCGCCAGACCGCTGAGGCTGCTTAACTCACGATGGGGTAAATTGGGGATCATCGTTCCTTTTTGGGCAGTTTTTCCCTGTCCTTCTGCTAAGAATAATAACGTGTCGGCAACGCGGGACATACTATCTGATTCTCGCAATCGGAGGCGACGGTTGACTTGACGCAGGCGTTTTGCCATCAACTGAGCCAAGCGAACGCCTGCTAGTGGTTCGTTATGAATTAACTGAACAAAATCTTGAGCAGGCATACTGCCAATCGTCGTAGGAGTTAGCGTAATTACATCCGTTGAACGAGGAACCTCATCCAACGCTGCCATTTCGCCAAAAAGTTCTCCTTTGCCAAGAATATTCAGCGTTACCTCTTTACCATCAAGGTTGTAGGTGCGAATTTTCGCCCAACCCTCCAGAATAAAGTAGACAGAGCCGCCCCAGTCATTTTCCAGCAAAATCACCTGATTTGCAGGATGGGTACGAGTGACGACATGGGAAGTGGCTTTCTCCACAACGGTCTCTGGTAAGCCGGTAAACAAAGGTGTGGAGCGAATCAACGCATTCATGTTAGAGTTCGGTTCGCGGGGGGTGTATCGGTCTTCCATCGGGCCAACACAAATGAAAAAGCTAAGAACTGATAAAGAGTGGCCCACTGGAGTGGGGCTAGCTGGTAGCGTTTGAATCAAGAGCAACCGTTGAGCCGGAAACTTTCAGCAATCAGGTCGGCATCTCCCGAATATGGTGTTTACGCTCTCGAAGATAATTAGGCTGAACAGGAGGCTCTTGGCAGCGTACCAATCAGAGTTAGGAGGCACCCATTGAGCCAGTGACCCTATCTTTATTATCCTCATAGAGGAAACCCGCGACTCGCTGCTGACGCATCTAGCAAAACTCACATCTTAATCCAAAACGCTTTGATTTTGGGCGATCGCTTTCTTTGTACCCATTGGGTGACAAAACGCTACAACCCAAAATTCTATCTACATTTAGAATTACCAGTCTTGAAATAATTCACCCGGTAGATGCAACACCCTGTTTAATATAAGTTGTTCTTGTTGGGCAGTCTAACATTATAGGCAGTGGCAGTATAGTAACTTCTGATAACTGTGCAATCGTTCTAGCCAGGGATTCCATTGTGACTCACGAGACGGATGCGATTTCTACACTAATCGCTAATATTGACAGCATCCTCCACAAGGCCAGCTCCCGTCGGCCTTGGCTCAGGTCAGTTGATGTCCAAGAGCAGCGTCGGCTTCTGGAGCAGGTTCGTACCTATTTAGTCTCACGGCAACAATCAGGCGCTGGAGATGAAGCTCGGCATCAGGAAAACTATCAACCGCAGACAACAGCACGACAGATTGTGCAAGCGGTTGAGCAAGACATGGAAGCGGTGCGAACCAGCTTGATGCAGTCCTTGCAGGGGGATCTGGAGAGTCTTCGCCAACAGCGGGAATCTCTGGTTCTAGAGATTCGACAGATGGAGAGTTATCGGCTGCACCATCGAACGCTTGCTCAGCAACAAGCGGCACAGCAGCAACTAATTTCCGAATTTTTGCAGGTACTTTCTAGTCGCTTGCAGGAAACTCTCACGCAACAGATGGCTCAAACCCTGAGAAATTTGGAAACTCAGTTTTTGAGTGCTGAGGTACTCCCTCCAGAAGGTCAAAAACAACCGTATAATTTCTCACCTAGCTATTCAGACGCAATATCTAGCAACTCTTTACCTTTACATCCACGAGAGCGCCTGGAACAACTGCAAACGTTACAGGCAAAATCCGATCAACTGCTAGCAACGCTGGATTCAACCATTCGTACAGTCTTCGAGGCACTGCAACGCAATCTTGTTAGCTATCAAGAGTCCTTGGCCCAAGGACTTGATAAAATGCACAACTTGGGGCAGCAAAGCGAGGTGATGTTTACAGAGTTGGTAAATCAGCTCACCGAGCAGTTCCAGCAAGAAGCCTCAGCAATTTTGCAATCATCTCGGCAGTCACAAGTAGATGCAAGTAGCGCGAGTACGGCTGCGACAACACCAGGGATCGGCGCTCTGCAACTGCCCTATCCCCAGAGGGAACCCCAAACGCTGGATCAACCCCCCTCGCCACCTTCTAATCGCAACGAATTCAATTTCTCGCCGAATGATGTTCCTGTCGCCAGACAGCCATTGCCGTATCCGGGGGTTGAATTGCCCCTCCGCTCGGTGGAACAGGAGCAGCCGCAAAGTCACCAGTTCAATCTGCCAACGGACCGCTTAGGCGAGTCGGTACAAAGGCAAGCCTCCTCAAAGGATAATCTTTTTGGGACAGCATCGTCTGCTAGCACTCCATCGAACCCTACCTCTGGTGCCCAGAGTAGCGGTCTGGAAGACTTGAATCTAGAGAACTTGGGCAATCTGGAGATGGCATCGCTGGATGACGATGATATGAAAACTATCTTCCAGACGGAGCCTATCCTTCCCACGATTCCCGACAGGAAGCGCGACGAAATCGACGATTTTTTTGAAAGCTTGTTTGGGACGCCGCCAATCCCACAGAGTCCCGAACAACAAGCTCAAAAAGTTGAGAAACAACCGGAGAATAATCCCGCCGGAGATACCCAAACTCAAGCAGAAAGTATAAATCCAATCATTCCTCAAGATTCAGCCGGAGAGAGGAACCCTCGCTCTCATAGCAGTCAGGACTCTTTAGAGGATGCCCTGTTTGCAGGTTTGGAAGACCCCGCTGAAGATGCCGCGATCGCGCAACCACCTGCGAGAGTCGAGCAAGTTGAGGACTCTTGGGAAAATGTCTTATTTCCCGAAGATTGGGAAAAGACGGTTATCCAAGTTGAGAAGTGGGCGATCGCTCCGACGATTGCCAGTGAAGATCAAAATGTCGAAACCAATGAAGCCTTCAATCCTGAAACAGTGGAAGAAGGGGATCTGGTCATTTCGGCACTAACCGATCTGTTGCAGGAGGATCTGTTCCAGGAGCAAGAAGTACTGCCACCAGAATCTCCCTTGCCAATCGTCACACCTCCGAGTGTGGAGGAAATCACTCAAATCAAGAATACTCAAATCCAGAATGCTCAAATCCAGGACACTCAAATCCAGGATACAGAGCAACCTGCAACCGAGGAAGCTGCAAGTCTGGAAGAAGATATCTACATTCCAGCTTCGCCAGACGAGAATCTGCTGGCGATGGATACTTTCTCAGTTGACCAAGACGAATTTTTTTGGCTGGATAGAGATACACTGCAACTGCTGAGCGAAGATCTGTCTAGCTTTGAGGCACCGCAGGGGGGCGTATTCCCGCCATCAGAGGAGCAGAGAAGGGATATAGAGGCGGATTTTAGCGATAACGCTATAGAGATCCAGACTCAAGATGACTGGTTCGCAGAGGAGGAAGAGCTTTTTGGGACGGAGATACCAGAAGGGACGGTTGATGCTGTTGAAACACAAGCAGAAGCGTCAGAAATAACCCAGAGGACGAGACACCAGGAAGCTTTGCCAGTGACGGAACTGGATGAGTTGTTGATGGAAGATTGGGATGATCTCGCCCTAGATAGCTTTGTGGAGGAGGATTCTGTTCCTGGAACAGATGAGGAGTCCCAAAGATTGCCGTCTGAGGAATTCAATTTAGCAGAAACACAAAACGCGATCGCTCACCATCCACAAAATTCCCATCAGGAGCAACCGGAAACGGCGAACACGACAACAGCCGATGAAAGAGCGGATTGGAATTTGGCTTCCTTGTTCCCTGTAGAACCCTTAGACCCAGCGCCAGACAAAGCGATCGCTTTTCTTCCCCCCGCTAATCTTGATGAATCGTCGGAAGTATCGCCCTCGCTAAGTTCGATAACAGAAGCAGAAGTAGGAATACAGGAGGATCGAGAATACATAGCCGATTCCCAGCAACAGACGTTAGGAATCACGTCAGCAGAAACGCCAGAAGAGATGCCAGAAACCATCGATTTCGATGAATCGTTGGTATTCCCCGAAGAAGTCGATCTACTACCTACAGAAACGGCGGCGCTGGAACACGAATATGTTGCTGACTGGGAGTGGGAAGAAATGCCACCGCCAGCCAATCCGTCAAGGGAGGCACCAGCCGCCATCGATTTCGACGAATCGTTGGTATTCCCCGAAGAAGAAGTCGATTTAGAGCTACCACCAATCGAAACGGCGGCGTTAGAACAAGAATACGTTGCCGACTGGGAGTGGGAGGAGTCAGCCAATCCGTCAAGGGAGGCACCAGCCACCATTGATTTCGATGAATCGTTGTCATTCTTCCCCGAAGAAGTCAATCTACTACCTACTGAAACGGCGGCGCTAGAGCAAGAATACTTCTCTGACTCGGAAGCACAACAGACGCCAGAAATTACTGGTGAGGAGACAGCAGTATCGATTGAGTTCGATGAATCGTGGGAATTATTTGCCGATGAGGAACAGAGTCTAGAAACACCCAGAGAAAGGGCGATCGCGTCTGATGCCGATATTGATGCGCTAACTGGGTTGCAGGAAGAAGATTTAGGCGACTGGGAATTTGAGGAAATGCCAGAAATTTCTCAAGTGGAAATAACACACCTAGGGGAATCGGATTGGCAGGAAGAATTATTGCGATTGGAAGAACTGATCGCTCCACCAGACGATGCGATCGCTCAGTTCCCTAATAATCCACCGATGGCAACCGAGGAAGAAGCCGTTTCTGAGCCGACGCTGCCTCAAACTGATGATTTTGATCTGGATCTGGATATATTTTCAGACTCATCGAACCCGGAAAAAAAAACTCTGTAGGGATACCCACTCAGAAAATTACCCTTGAATCCCCATTCGTTTTAGAAAGTACAAAATTGCTCCCGATCGGGATAATGAATCCAAATTCAATACATTCTTCCACTGTCCTTGAGTCTGCAAAACCATCACCTGCGGAGAATGTCAGCAAGTATGCCTGGTACTTAGGGATTGACTTTGGCACAACTGGCGTGTCTGCGGTTTTGTTAAATGGTTCGACGGGTGAACGATATCCCATCTATTGGATAAGCCAAGGACAGACAGAATCTACCCAAACCAGCTTTCGTTTACCCGCAGTAACTTACACGGGGCCAGCCTGGAGCAATTCAGAGCAGTCATCGGGGGGTGCGAGTAGCGCTTACGCCGATACACCAGCCGCGAGTAACACTTACGCGCATACGCCAGCGGCGATCGCAGTGGGTGTTCTGGCGTCTTCTCTTGCCAATCGTAAAGAAGGAGTCTTTATTCAAGGCTTTAAACCGTACTTGAAGGTGGGAATTCCTTACTATTCATCTGCCAAAAAATGGGAGCCGATATTGCAGTGGTCGCTCGACCAGCCAATTTCCCTTTACTGGCTGGGGCGGTCATTGCAAGCGTTATTTGCCACTCTAAGACCTCTAGGAAGGCAGGGAAACCCGCTATCCCCCACAGAACAATCGAGACCTAATTTAGTGGGTGCCGCTGGTTTAAAGCCCTCTACGCTAAATGCAGCGATGAGTTGCTTGAGTGGTGTGATTGTCGGTTGTCCTGCTAAATGGGGGGATACCTACCGCTTCAACATCCGCGAAGCCGTACTGGGTGCCCATCTGGTGGAAAATCCGGAGGAAATCTTCTTTCTTGAAGATGCGATCGCTACTTTGTTGGCAGGAATTGAAGGTGCAACCTTACCGGGAGTCCCCTGGCAAGGCGGGACTCTGGTGATCGACGCGGGTGCCACGACCATCGAACTCGCTGTGGTGAATTTGCCCGAAAATCTTAAAGACTTAACGTATTCTCAGTTTGCTTGTCGGAGTCTTGCCTATGCAGGTAACGCTATCGATCAAGACATCATCGGTCAATTACTCTTGAACGATGAAGAAGGCAAAATGAAAGATGAATTCGAGTCATCCTTCATCCTGCATTCTTCATCCTTGAGCCTTCCCAAAGCCGGGGAACCCGATTTAGCGACGCGCGATCGCTTGGCATCGTTATTGCAAAGTTCTCCCCTGGGACAAGCGCTTCTGGAAGCTGCCAATTCTGTCAAACGAATTCTGCAACAGCAAGACAGCTATACCGTGGAATTGGGCGGAAAGTCCTGTTTGGTGACACGCCGAGATTTAGAAAACCGCGTGTACAAACCGTTTCTTGAAAAACTGAATCAAGAATTGAATGCGCTGCTAACTCAGGCAGGGATACCCGCATCGGGAATTCATCAAATTATCTGTACTGGCGGAACCGCAGCCGTCGGAGAAATCGCTCAATGGCTGCGACAAAAACTCCCAAAAGCAGTCCTGATTCGGGATACTGGCGCAAACGACTCAACCCTAAACTGTAGTCCAGTGGCTTACGGTTTGGCTACGTTACCGCTGTATCCTCAACTGTTGGAGCAACAAACGCAGCAGTACAGCGATTATTTTCTGCTTTTGGAACTTTTACGCGCTTTACCAGAAGAACCGCTGCCGCTGAATGAAATTATGCAGTTATTAGAGTATCGCGGCATTAATACGCGGGTTTGTTATTCTCGCGTCATGGCGCTCTTGGAAGGAAAGCTGCCTGCGGGTATCGTGCCGTCGGAAGCCGAGTTTGGACTGCTGAGTTCCACCTCCGAGCAAAATCCTGACTATCAAGCGATCGCAGAGGCTCCACTTTTTGAGAAAGAAGCGACGCAGATGTATCGACTGAATGCTCAGCAGGGCGATCGCTATCTTCGCTATTTAAACACTATCCTGACAAGCACTTATCAAAAACTAGAAGAACCATTAGTTTTTGACTTGTTAGTACCGGCAACAGTTTAGCGATGAGATCCGAGACTGCTTGTATTCAGTCACAAGAACATCCCTCCGCAATTCCCCCTACGTGCGGAGGAAAATCGGGAAAAATCTTTGTTTGCAAAAGACTGGGGAGGAGTACTTCAAGGTGAAAAATTATCCTTCTCAATCCTTGCCGGGTAAGTTCTGACCCGCAAGAGACGCGTAACGACGTACTTTCAGGTAAAAAGAATTATCCATTCTCAATCCTCCTACAGGCAGAGGATTAAATAATTGAAATCTGTAGCTTGTCAACCGTACTTCTAACAAAACTTAAAAAAATACCGATTCCCTTAAAGATTCGGTAAAGTAAGGGCTTTCAACGATTCATCTGTAAGGGGTGTTGCCTATATTGACATAAGAGCAACCTGATTCTAGAAGCCAACTTAAAAACAGTGATTACTACTTCCCACCTCCCCGAATCCCTCGACGTTGCTTCGTCGGCGTTTGATGAAATCTACCTGGTTGATGTTGCAAAGCCAAGCTGTCATCCATCTGTCACTAGCAAAGAGAAGCGCCTGATTGATATCTTGGGAGGCGTCGTGGGGTTAGCGATCGCAGCGACAATTACAATTCCAGTTGCGATCGCAATGCAACTGGATAACCCAGGTCCTGTCTTTTACAGTCAGATTCGCTGCGGTTTGAATGGACGCAAGTTCCGCATCTGGAAATTCCGTTCGATGGTTGTTGGTGCAGAGAAGCTCAAGCATCTGGTCGATAACCAAGCGAAAGGGCATATTTTTAAAAACGAAAATGACCCCCGAATTACCCGCATCGGTAAGTTCTTACGTCGCACCAGCTTAGATGAATTCCCGCAGTTTTGGAACGTTCTAATGGGAGACATGAGCTTAGTAGGAACCCGTCCGCCGACCGTTGATGAAGTCATGCGCTACGATGCTCATCACTGGGAAAGATTGAATGTTAAGCCGGGAATTACTGGCGAGTGGCAAGCGAATGGTCGTTCTAGCGTCCAAGACTTTGAAGACATTGTCCGCATGGATATTGACTACCAGCAAAAGTGGTCTGTTGCTTACGACCTCAGCTTGATTTTCAAGACAGTGATGGCAGTTGTGAAGAAGAAAGGTGCTTGTTAAAAAGCGAATCGCGAATCCCTAACTGTAAACTTAGAATTTCAGGCTGTAGACTCTGGACGCGAAACCGTCCGGAGTCTACAGTCTTTTTAACTTATCAGATCGATGCTTGTTATGACGCTACCCAACTGGATTACTTTATCTCGCTTACTGGCCTTGCCAGTTCTGCTTTATTGCCTGGACACCCCAACAACTGAAACTCGCACTGTGGGATTGGTAATTTTTCTGGTTGCGGCGGCTACGGATTGGTTAGATGGCTACTTGGCTCGTAAATTGAATCAAGTTACAGATTTGGGTAAATTTCTTGACCCGTTAGTTGATAAATTACTGGTGTTGGCTCCCCTATTGCCGCTCATTCAACTCGGTCAAGTACCGGCATGGGGCGTATTTCTAATTTTGGCAAGAGAGTTAGCGATCGCTGGTTGGCGCGTTAACAAAACGACCATTAGTGGAGCGAATATTTGGGGCAAGTTAAAAACAGTCAGTCAAATTATTGCGATCGCGCTTTTGATCGCACCCCTGCCTGTCTCTTGGGAAATTCCCGCCATAATTGCTTTCTGGATTTCCGTTGCCTTTACTTTGATTTCTGGAGTTATTTACCTTCTCCCCCAAAAAACCGAGCAACCCTCAGCGGTTAGCTAGTAGAGACACGATGAATCGTATCTCTACTACTAATCGCTCTTTTGGGTCTTCGGGTGTTTGTGATTGATTTAGCCTGCTTCTAGAATTTCGTTATCAATTGAGAAATCTATCTCGGCTTTGTTCCGACCAGAGGCAAGATAATCTTTCTGGAACGAGTTTTTTAGGCCAGAAATTAAGTCATATTCTGGTTGCCATCTTAGTTCAGTCTTGGCTTTATTTACTGAGGCGAAGAAGTGCTGAAGTCGGAAAGGAAAAGCTTTACGTTTGCCAAAGTCAAACTTTTTGGGTTCGTAGTGGAGAATTTGTAAATTCTCAGGGGACTTCCCGGCTGCAATCGCACAAGCACGCGCTAGACCATCAAAAGTAACATAGCGATCGCCCGACACATTATAAATCTGTCCCACTGCCTGAGAATTGCCCAAAACTGCTGCCATTGCCACCGCTAAGTCTTTTACATGACCGAGTTGGGTGAGATGGAAGCCATGTCCGGGCATGAGAATTGGGCGATCGCGCACAATCCGGTCGAAAAACCAAGCTTCCAGATCGTTATAATTCTGTGGGCCGTAAATATAGGTAGGACGAATCGACGTAAAAGGCACTTTCTGTTGTGCTAGGTAAGCTTCCGTTTCATGCTTACCTTTGTGACGACTTTTTGGATCGACGGCATCCCCTTCTACATGAGGCATCTGATCTGACTTTTGATACACACCCGCAGAACTCATGTAGATAAAATGCTGCACCCGATCCTTAAAAATTTCTACTAAAGGTTGGGTGTCGCTCAATTCCCGACCATTATTATCAAAAATTGCGTCAAATTTTTCTTGAGATAACTTTTCTTTTAGTTGCGAAGCATCCGTGCGATCGCCCTGAATTTGTTTGATACCTTCAACGGGCGCTGGTTTATTTCCCCGATTGAACAGCACCACTTCATGTCCTTGTTCTGCCAAAATTTTTGTTAGATAAACCCCGATAAAACGGGTTCCGCCCATGATTAAAATTCGCATTTTGATTAATTCTAATTATTTATATCTTTTGCGGATATTTTCCAAGACCGCCCTTCACAGTGAACTTCGTCCCCGATGATTTTAACTCCACCGCGAGCGATCGCAAATAGTTCTTGCCTTTCTTCATCGGTCAAGTAATCATCACCTTTAAGACCACTTGGGCGCTTTCGAGGATCGCCTCCTGCATCCAAGTAGCGCTGTCGAGATAAAGCAAAAAGTTCTTTTATTCTTGCATACTGTTGCTTTTCAATCTCAGTAGGTTTTGTCATCGTTCCGATACCCATTTGATAGGAACAATATCGCTATTTTGCAGGAGTCGAGCATAGGGTAAGACATTGCTAGGGGTTTCAATTACCCAAATTCCTGTGTCTTCATCATACACCGCATTGCTAAGTAGCTCTAAGGTATCTAAGGCGTTGAGAATTAGGTATTGTGCTTCGGATGGTTCCACCACTATTGAGTTCAATTTAACCTTGGCTATCTTACACGAAGGGACTGCATTAAGGGATTTTCGCTAACTCTTATGGGAGCGGTATCTTACCTCACCTTTTTTAAAGTCGCAGCTGAGTTACAGCAATTTTGCCGGAAAAGCAGACATCAACATCGCTACCGGGCGTGCGATCGCGTTTGGCATATTCTCCGACGTAGTAAAAATTATCGCCTTCAACGCGATAGTTAACTGGTAAGGGTTGCCGAGAAGGTTCGCAAAACACCACTTCCGGATCGGGATCTCCGGGTAACAAATGCGGCAAATTTACATTCCAAAACGTTCCCGGTTCAATGGTACGGTTGAGTAGATCGGCTAAAATTCCAGCCGTCCACCTCGCCGCCACATCCCAATCAACATTCAGTTTGCCTTTGCGATAGTGGGAAACGGCAATCCCCGGAATGCCATGAAAGGCTGCTTCGCGCACAGCGGCGACAGTCCCTGAAATGTAAACATCGGCTCCTAAGTTGCCACCGGCGTTGATGCCAGAAAGGACAAACTTGACAGTAGGGCAAAGATGCGTAAGCGCAATGCGAACGCAATCAGCGGGAGTACCCGCGATCGCATATTCAAAATCCGAGCGACGCCGGACATGAATCGCTTGAGTCGTCGTCACCTGATGACCGCATCCGGATAAATGGTCTTTAGGAGCCACAATCACCCCCTTGCCATTCATCGCCTTGTGCAGCGCTCGGATTCCAGGAGCGTCTATTCCGTCGTCGTTCGTTAAAATCAAAGTCATATATTTTTTTGCTGAGTCGGACGTAGCCTAGACGGTTTGCTCAAGCACCCATTGATTCAAATGTGAGAAGGCAACTAGATGGAATTGCATCACCAACCGATTCAGGAATCTTACACCGCCGAAAACCTCCTCCAACAGGTACTCTCACTGAGTGATGACCAGCTCAAACAGGAGTATTTAAATTATCTGAAATGGACAGACCCCATAGTGCAGATGTTACAGCGCTTGGAGGAAAAAGCTCAGGTAGTGCGAGTCGTGAAGTTAGCCTTAGAAGTGGATTTGAGGTTAGGCGCACAGATGGCAGGAGCCGTTAAACCGGAGTTTCAAGCCGCAACCGTCGGTTTAGTTGCTTCTTTAGAAGTTCCTCAAGAGTTGAAATTTCAACTTTTAGGCATCACTGGCTCTGATAGTGCAATCCCCAGCCTACTCCCAGCGCTTCACCACCCTGACGCTAAGGTGCGTGAAAGTGCAGCTTATGGCTTAGCTTCCATCGGCACCGATGCAGTCGTGACAGCGCTACTGGAAGTATTGAACGATGACGACTCTGGTGTTCGCTTGAGTGCAGCCTATGGATTAGGTTCTATCGGCACCGATGCCGCAGTGATGGGGTTGCGGCAAGCGTTGAACGATGAAGATTTTCAGGTGCGCGAGAGTGCAGCTTATGCCTTAGGCGCGATTGGTACCCAGGCAGCCGTAGGGGTGCTGCGGCAAGCATTGAACGACGAGGACTTTGATGTGCGTGGGAGAGCTGCCTACGCTTTAGGTCAAACCCCCACCGAGGAAGCAGTGTCGGCGCTACTGGAAGCTTTGAACGATGCAGATTTTCGGGTGCGTTACAATGCTGCCTATGCTTTAGGTCAAATTCCCACTCAGCAGGCGGTATCAGCGCTACTGCAAGCGTTAAATGATGAAAACTATCGGGTGCGTCAAAAAGCAGCCGAAGCATTAGGTTCGATTGGCACGCAAGAAACGGTGATGGCGCTACGGCAAGCGTTGAACGATGACGACTTTGATGTTCGCCGAAGAGCTGCCTATGCTTTAGGAAAAATTGGCAGCGAGGAGGCGGTGGCGACACTGCTGGAAGTTTTGCAGGATCGAGACTATCGGGTGCGCGAGAGGGCTGCATTCGGCTTAGGTCTTACCCGCAATCCGTTGGCAGTATCGGGGCTGCTGAAGGCTCTGAAAGATGAAGATTATGAGGTTCGCAGTTGTGCTGCCTATGGGTTAGGTTTAGTCGGCTCTCCGGCGGCAATGTCAGGGTTGCTAGAAGCTTTAAAGGATCGTGACTTTTATGTTCGCAGGGGTGCTGCCTATGCTTTAAGGAAAATCGGCAGAAAGGGCATCGATCCTGCACCTGCCCAAGCGGCGGTCGCTGGCCTTTTAGAAGCTTTGGACGATGATGATTCGTGGGTGGGTTGGATGGCTGCCTATGCCCTGGGTTCTATGGGCAAGGAGGAAGGCGTAGCGGCGCTACTGAAAGCTTTAAACCATCCAAACTTTGATGTTCGAGAAAAAGCTGCTGAGGCTTTAGGGAAAATCGGCAGTGAAGTCAGCGTTGTCGGACTGCGACAAGCGTTACATGATGAAGACTTTGGAGTTCGTCAAAGTGCTGCCGCTGCGTTAGAAAAAATAGGCTCCCCGGCGGCGGTAGCTGGACTTCTAGAAGCTTTGCACGATACAGACTATCGGGTGCGCGAAAATGCTGCCTCTGCTTTAGGTAGCACTGGCTGCCAGATTGCCGTAACCGGGCTGCTGGAGGCTTTGCACGATACCGACTATCGGGTGCGCGAGAAGGCTGCGGAGGCTTTAGGGGAAATCGGTTCTCCGGCTGCGGTGGTGGGGCTGTTGGGGGCGTTGAACGATGAAGACGCGACTGTGGGTGGAAGCGCTGCTTGGGCATTAGGTCAAATCGGCACTCCAGCGGCGGTAGCAGCACTGCGACAAGCTCTCAACCACCCAGACGCTAGCGTTCGAGGGAGTGCTGCTTGGGCATTAGGTCAAATCAATAGCCCGTCGGCTGTAGGGGCGCTCAGGCAAGCTGTTAACCACGAAGACGTTAGCGTTCGGGAGAAGGCTGCCTATAGTCTAGGGAAAATCGGCAGCGCTGGAGCATTGCCTTATCTGCGCCAGATGCTATTTAAATCAGAGAATAGCGTTGCTCTTAGCACGATCCTTGATGCGATCGCTGCCATTCAAGAGCGGTGCGGTTACTACAATTATGCGATCGCCTAGTCTTGGACTCAATTCGCCAAAAAGAGGCATTTTCAATTCAAAAATTAGTAGAAATTGCCTCTACGGGACAGGTGGGAATGCACTGTTCGCAGACAATACAGCGCGATCGCGTAAAATTAAGTCGAAATGTCTGCGGTTCTAACGTCAAAGCTTCTGTGGGGCAAACGCCAGTGCATAACCCGCAGTGAACGCAAACGTCTTCATCGATCGCGATCTCGCGACTGGCAAAAGAAACGCTGATGTCTTGCGATCGCATCCATTCGATTCCCGCATCTATTGCATCAATATCGCCCAAAAGTTCCACCACTAGCTTCCCAATTTGATTGGGTGCCACTTGGGCACGAATAATATTCGCCGCTACATTAAAATCCTTCGCCAGTCGATAAGTCACTGGCATCTGAATTGCTCGTTTAGGAAAAGTCAACGTTACTCGTTTTTTCACGGCAAAGGTAGCTCTGGAGGGAGTTGGTACACTAAAGGTAGCTCATCTATAACAATCGTGAAAAAATCTTCGATGGCTGTGAATTCATCTGAATCAACTGCAACCTCCCAGCCGCCGTCGCCAGGAACCGGCGCGAAACGTGTCACAAACTTCTTGATTGCTTTAGTAGCGATTGTCCTCAGCGTTTTCCTATTCTTGGGACTGCAAACTGAGACAAGTTCAGTTTCCCTGGACACCCAAGCTGAGCAATCTACACCGTTAGAAGTGGCTTTGAGCAATGGCAAGCCGACGTTGATGGAATTTTATGCGAACTGGTGTACCAGCTGTCAGGCGATGGCAAAGGATCTGGGCGAACTCAAAGAGCAGTATGCTGATTCGATGAATTTTGTCATGCTGAATGTGGATAACAATAAGTGGTTGCCAGAGATGACGCGCTACCGCGTTGATGGGATTCCCCATTTTGTATATTTCGGCAATAACGGAGACGCGATCGCTCAAACCATCGGTGAGGTACCTCGTCCCGTCATGCAGGCAAACATTGACGCCCTTGTTGCTTCTGTACCTCTGCCTTACGCCCAAGCTGGGGGACAGGTTTCTGCCTTCCAATCACCCGTTACACCCGCCAAAGTTAGTCAGGATGATCCTCGCAGCCACGGTAGCCAAGTAAAAAGCAATTAAGAATTACGAGAACAGTCGCTGTTAGAAGATTTTTGGGGTTTGCACTGATCAATCAGAAATCCATCCTGGTGATATCTGATTGCTGAAGGTAACGCCAAAAATGACGCCCACGCAAGGGTTTTGGACAGGGTTTCTCTAGTTGTATGTTTCTTGTCCAGTCTTGAACAGATGCCCGATCACATACAGCCACAGCCGCAGCCGTTGTTCGTACTATCATTACTACCACTACTACTACCACCACCACTGTTATTGCCGCGACTTCCGAACAGGGAAAAAATGAGGAATATTGGTAGCCACCACCAAAACGATCCTGAAGATTTTTCCGAAGTAGGACGATCTTTGTTCTTAGGAGTTGGAGTTGGAGTCTTGCGAGGTAGCGGAGAATTTTCGCTTGTTTGAGCCAGTGCTAATTTAGAGCTTATAGAGTGAGTTGTCTGGGTAGAAATCCCTGCTATCAGTAGCGTAGAGCTGCTGATAGTTAGAACTAATATAAATGACAATAGAGCGATCGCTAGGAATTGCCCCAAAGGCAAGCGAGGGAGATCAATAGAGGGCAACCAAGCCAGAGTAAAAGATGGTTTGGGTACGAGCCAATACCGATGAGTGTTGACTTGTTTGCACTGGATGTCTTTCCCAAATCGGGTATCGGGTGGCGACCAGATATCGCTAGGAGGTTGCTGTCCAAAGAGTTTTTCGTAGCTAATCAGCGTCTCGTTATAGCACCTGTAAAAATTATCCTGTTCGCTGGAACCGCCCTTCGTTGGCTGATGGTGCAATGGTTTCTGTAAAACTTTGGCACAAAACTCATCCCAGTAGGAATGAGTGTAAGTTAAGTGCAAATGCCAAACTCGATCTACTTGCTCGGAAGGCGTGACAGGATGCCCAATTACAACAGCAAGAAAGATAAATTTTTTGTATTCGTTAATGGCACGCTGAGTATATTGAACTGTCCAACCGTTTTCTCTTGCTAACCTTTGGCTAAAAGGAAAAGCAGCCCCAGGATCGTCAACGGAAAATTCTTGAATACTTTGGTAAAGTTCTGCCTGCTGCGCCTTCATTTATGACTCCTTTGTGGTTTTGAATAACCGATTTATTCTTCACTTTTGTCAACCAATAATATCCAAAATTTCAATTTCGCGATGTATTTTTTATCGACCAAGAGTTAGAAATGATTAAATTTTAATTCAAAATTTGATACTTTTTCTAAATGGTGACTTGCTGCTTTTCAGTCAAACACATAGCAACTCCTTTTTCATAGTAGGCTGC
This sequence comes from Coleofasciculus sp. FACHB-712, assembly GCF_014695635.1. Taxonomy (NCBI): domain Bacteria; kingdom Bacillati; phylum Cyanobacteriota; class Cyanophyceae; order Coleofasciculales; family Coleofasciculaceae; genus Coleofasciculus; species Coleofasciculus sp. FACHB-712. The sequence goes on from NZ_JACJOQ010000518.1 coordinate 58,585, forward strand.
TTCATTGATAAAGACTGGATAAACTGTTGCTTCACCTTCATAAGCGATCGCTTGACCATCAAACGTTAAAAACATGAGATCGCCGGGATGAAGCGCTTCATAATCTCTAAATTGAAGCTGGGGATGAATCATTGCCTGAATCTCTCCAAACTCATTCCTGGGATAGTCTATTGTCTGGATGCTGTGATAAACGGTAAGGGTATCTCTTACAGGAGGTGGCGTTCCCTGGTTGTAGGCTTCCGTGTAGTCTAAAATTGCCTGGACAAGTTCCTCCGTTTGCTGAAATAAAGTTGCATCCAATACCCCTTGAGCCACCGCACCGACTTCAACTGTGCAGCCGAATTCACAAATTGAGTCCAGATGAGGGGTGCCTTGATTTCTGGTTGTCGAGTAAAGTACCTTCACTTTTGAATGAAAAGATGTGAGATAAGCCGCTAATTGAAGGTTAAAAGGTTGCTTGCTAGCGAGAATAATTGTTAGCTCCATGTTTGCTGTACTGCTGTGTAAATCAACAACCAAATCTGCCTGATGGCTCCCCCCAGAGCCAAATTTCCCATAAATCTCCTTGGCTCGTTGCGCTTCGTAACTAGAAAGACTCGAATTCTCCAAATCCTGGCGAAGAAAACAGCGATTAAGGTCGGTATCAACATACCGTTTCCCAATTTCATAGGCTTTGGGATTCGCTAACAAGGTAAGACTTTCAAAGCTAGGTCGCTGAATCAAGTTTGGCGATCGCTCAAATTTCTTCACTAAGTAAATTCCGGTGAGTTCGTTTCCGTGCGTTCCCCCCCCAATGGCAACACGCTCGATCTTCTTCATAAAATAATGGCTCCCTATACCTATTTACAACACTATCTATTAACTTAGATGTGTTGAGGTTGATAACGTCTTTTCATCTAGATTAACGAAGGGTTTACTAGATGTCTAATACTTTCTTGACTAGGCAACTATATTGCAAAGATATAGTGTTTAAAAACTGATATTAATTTGACATTTGCATTCCTATCTTGCCAAGATTAGGGCAAAGACATAGTGGTGAAGAACGAATGGAGCTTCGGCATTTGCATTACTTCATCGCGGTTGCAGAGGAGTTAAACTTCTCTCGTGCTGCTGCTCGTCTGCATATCGCGCAACCTCCCTTGAGCAAACAAATTCACGATCTCGAAGACGATCTGGGAGTGCAGCTGTTCGATCGCACCCAGCGACCGCTCCAGTTAACCCTAGCTGGAAGAGTCTTTTTAGACGAAGCTCGAAGCGCGATCGCTAGCGTAGATCGTGCGGTCAACATGGCGCAACGTGCTAGTCGTGGAGAAATCGGGCGATTGGTAATCGGCTTTACTAGCTCAATGGCAAACAGCTTTTTGCCAGACATTCTGCGAGTTTATCTTGAACGTTTTCCGCTTGTGGAACTCGTCTGGCGAGAGTTAGCAACTTCCTTCCAATTGCAAGCACTGCGCGATCGCCATCTGGATGTTGGCTTTTTCCATTTGCCGTCCTGGATGCAAGAAGAAGTTGATTTATCCTGGATGACGATTTGCCATGAGTCTTTAATTGTCGCTTTACCAGAGACTCATCCACTGGCGAGCCAACCTCAAGTTTCCTTAAAAGCACTGGCACAGGAAGTGTTCATCCTTCCTTCTCGTCAATTCTCTCCAGTCTTATCTGAACAGCTCGAACATCTGTGCCAACAATCGGGTATTTCCCCCGTTGTCATCCAGGAAGGAACGCTGATGCTAACAATACTCGGCTTAGTCGCTGGTGGGGTTGGAGTTGCCTTGCTCCCTGCTAATGTCCAAAATCTTCAACGCAAGGGTGTCTTATACAAAAACATCGCTGAACCAACACCAACTGTCCCAATGGCGGCTGTATGGCGACAGGACGATGCTTCAGCGACTTTGCGCGAGTTCTTGGGAGTGACAAAAGCGATCGCGCAGACTCACTCAAAAGCGTCTTAATAAAAACATAAAAACGCCTATACGCGATCGCTTGCCTCCACAGTTTAAGGCATACCGATAGAGACAGCCCAGAGGCTTTTTACGGCAAAGTTCTTTAAAATGCCAGCCCCTGGTACCAAAAATGTTTAGACTATCCTAAAAAAGAGGTTTTGGACAATAGTTCCAGTATTGTGCAGGCATCGATAACCCCTGTAGTTTCAAGTTTTGCAGCCGGTACAAAAAGCCAGCACCAATCATTATGTGATCGGCAACATCAACTACACGACGATTATTCGCTTGAGCCAGATAAGAACCCTTCACCCATTCATTAAACGATCCCATTGAGGGGCCACACCAGATTTGATAATCCATTTCACGACCTTTTTCACCCGCATTAGACCAACGGGAGGACAAGCCCAAATACGAGCGGAAAATCAGAGCCATTTTACGTTTAGGATTGTTATCTGCTCTGGTTATTTGATCCGGGTCGCGTTGAGAAAAATAAGCAACCGTATCTTCCCAAACTGACTCTAGACTCTTCCTGAAGATTTCTTTTTCTAATTTCTCTCTTTCCACAAGCGGAATTTCTTCAATTGAGTCATAGTTCTTGTAGAAATCAAAGAGTTTTTGCGCCCGCATTGGGAAGAGACTGCCACGTTTCAGGACTTGCAATTTCACCCCCATTTCAAACATATCCGCCGCTGGTGCCATACTCACATCAGCCATAGCCGCTTGAGCTAGCAAGTTTTTGGTATGAGTAGAAGCTCCAGCTTCAAGACAGGATTGGTTAATGGAGCCTGTCACCACATAAGCGGCTCCCATCATAAATGCCCCTAATGCTGACTGCGGTGTACCAATTCCTCCAGCCGCTCCAACTCTGACAGGTTGTTCGTAACCATATTTTTCCTGAATTTCATCCCTAAGAGTCAGAATCGAAGGTAGGAGACAAACTAAGGGACGATTATCTGTATGACCGCCAGAATCGGCTTCTACAGTAATATCGTCAGCCATTGGAATTTTTTCAGCCAAGGAAGCTTGTAACTCAGTAATCAGTCCTTGAGCGACCAATTGCTTGAGCATTTTAGTTGGGGCTGGTTGCAAAAATTTAGTTGCAACTTCTGTCCTAGAAACTTTGGCAATTATTTTGTTTTTGATCTCGATTTGATTCGCTGAATTGAGGCTAAGTCCCGCTGCCCGATAATAAACAATGTTGGGTGTCAAATCCAGAAATGCGGAAGCTTCTACGGTGGTGACGCCGTATTTGAGATATAAATTGATTGCACCCCGCTCGATTGCAGCTTCGCTAGGACTGTGGATCAAATTAAATGCATAAGGCCCTTCTGGAAGTGCTTGCTGAATGCGGTGAATAGCAGTTTCAATGCGAGAAGGAACTAAGCCAGCGGCACCAAAGGCACTGAGAATTTTCTCTTTACCAAGGGCAATTACCATTTCTTCGGAGGCAATGCCATTCGCCATTGACCCCGTACTATAAGCATATTTTACCCCGTGAAAAGTCAGGAAACTGGGGTCTCCCAACTGTTGAGGAACTAGCGGTGGCACTGCTGTCAAAGTTTCCACGGATTCAGTTTTGCCGTTATTAGCATCCCCTAAATAACCTTCGTTCGTGACCCCAATTTGGCCTTGCTTGCTAACGATGTAACAGGGTTTATCTAAATTCAGCAGTTTAGTCTTGATACCTTCTTCATCAAAAGCTACAGAATTTAAAGAACCCTGCCAGACTGGATTTTGATTGTTTGGATTTCCTGAGAAACGAAGACCATTTTTGTTTTGCGTTAAAGGTATTGCCAACATAGTTTCTTTTTCCAATTCAAGCCAATAACAGATTGTAGATTGTCGGTTGGGTTGACTCCCCAAATCCCTCCCTTAGGAGAAGAGGGGCTTCCGGACTCCCCTTCCCTACTAGGGAAGGGGGCTGGGGGTTAGGTTCTTAATTCACCAACAGTACTAACTGAACCATAGTGTGAGTTTGATAGATTTTAATCAGACTCAACTAAACAAAGAGCGATGTCTTTAACTTCATAGATTCTCAGGTTGGGTTTCCACAAACTGGCATCACCGATTAAGGTGACTTTGTTTGGAGTAATATCCACTTTGGAAATATGAACCTCTAAATACATCTCGGTATGACCATGAGGAATTTGTCCGCGATATTTCCAAACGATTAGATGGTCGATGGCTTGGACAAAACGGGGAGATTTGAATTGTTTACCAAGATCGTTCTGCAAGGCATAGACTTGCATCGCTTGCAAAATCCCCTCAATTCCTAATGAACCAGGCATGACCGGGTCAAGGTAAAAATGACACTTGAAATACCAGTCATTCGGCTTTACCTCTTTTCGGGCATAGATGTAGCCTTGCTGATAGTTCCCTCCTCCTTGAATAATTCGTACTTCATTCAGGAGGTCTAACTGATACTGAGCAAGCCGATAATGGGGTCGAGCCTGATTAAGGCGATAAAACTTGGCTCTACTTTCCGGACTCCTTAAGTCGATTTTTGCTTTCGCGAGTCCGGTGGTATTTTCCGTTTCGTACCAGGGTGGAACATCCTTACCGCGATCCAGTCCTACCTGATTTGCTAAAGATTGGGGGCTAAAATGACCAAATGCGGCAGTTCCTTCATAAAACGGTTCGCCATCGCAAACCATTTGAAAATCAAAACTCTGAATAATCACTCCCTGGATATTGGATGAAGACAGTAACCGGGCTGTATTCGTAATCGTCTTTCCTCGAATATCTATATCCTTGAGAAGGCGACCCTGTCCATCAAGATTGCGGAAGTACAAGTCTTGATTTGGATACAACAAAGTAGTTCCTAAATAAGCAGAGAGAAAACCACAGGGTTGCAGAGCTATCTCCATTAAAATTGAGTACGGTATTGTTGGAGAGGAGTTTTGGCGATAATACCAAGGCTCTGTGGGAACGTCGTATTCAGTAACAATACTGGAATTTTTTGTTAGTTCATGGCGCTTACCATTCACTTCCAAAACGCGATGCACCAAATTGAGATGAGTATTGGGCATCCGCGAAGCTTTGACGCCACCGTTGTCATAAATCTCGAATTCTGGGCCAAAACACTTAGCAACCGAACCCAGACAAAATTCGTTGACTTGATCTTCATTTAATAAGGCTGGTTTCCGGGGTAATCCTGCCTTTTGTTGAGAGTTGTTTATCGCTTGTTCAACAGAAATTGAATGATTGGGGTTCTTTTCAGATAGCTGCAAGCCTAGGTCTTGGAAGTGAACAACAATTTTGCCGTTCAGGATGACTTCAACATTACATTTTGCATAAGGTTTTGGTGTAATGCCAATTTCAGTGATTTCCATCCGATAGATTAATTTGCCCGAAATGGGAGTCACCTGTCCGCGACAACGGACGACCTGTGGCAAACCGGGAATCGGTTGAAATCTAGCATCAACCGTGTAGGTTTGCAATCCTAAATAGAGAAGATAGAATTGCAAGAGTTGACCGCACCCTTCTGCCATCAGGGAACCAGCCATCACCTGATCGTCTTTGAAGTGGCAGGGGAAATACCAATGATCTGGGTCAAGAAATTTTTCGCCGATAATTAGACCTAAACCCCAAGCCCCTCCTGTCGGTTCTACTGATGTGATGCGGTCGATCATGAGCATTGCCTTCGGGGGCAAGCGCAGGGAGGGATTTAAGCCATCTTGCCAATAATGGTCTCCTAAGCAGGCAGCAATATTACCCTCGGTGAGGGATAACATATCTGACTCATCTAGCCTTGATTTTTGACAGATTAGCAGAGGCTCAAACTTTTGCTTTGGAATCTTGCTTCGCGCTTCAAGTTCTTTATCGGAAACAATAATTCCCTTACCATTTTCGAGTTGTTCGTCGGAAAAGAATCCGGCACAGCCTCCGTCCATTTTGAGGATCATTTTATCCCCAACAAAGCACTCGTAACTAAAGAAAAATAGTAGGTTATCTCCGCTTCGCACAAAAGAATTTATGCGGATGTCATAACGCAGGGTTTGTCCTTCTTTGGGTAAATCATCCAGAAACGTTAGGGTGCAATCAAGCAAGCGATAAACTAGGTCGCCTTTATTCTCAAAATCAATTCCTAGGTAGCTGATTAATAATAAATCGCATTGACCAGATTCTACACTGATTGCCCAAGGAGCTTGACCATCAACAGCGTACCAGGCATTCTGTGGAATATCGTATTCGGTTGTAATTGAAGAGGGTTTAAAGCTATTTATTTCCCCATCGAGTTTAGTAACCCTGCTCACCAAGAGATAGGGCGGAACTGGCAGCCGCACTCGCCGGGAATAGGAATCGATAATTTCATAGTCCTTACCGAAGACACGGGAAATTTTCCCTTCAGCAAATTCTAGTAAATCTGCTTCATCCCAAACAATATTAGAAGGCTTTGTGTAACTATTGCCCTGAGGATCTGAAGTTGCAGGGGCTATCTGACCATTGCTCTGAGCTGATATATTTTGATTCAATAATTGTTCGGCTACAGCTATTTGTAGCTGAAATATCTTCATCATTTGGTTTTGATGATTAGTTGTCTGTTGGGGTTCTTTTGCTATTGTCATGGCTTTTGCTTTATTACCTCTTGTTATCTCTTTTCGGAAAATCTCACAATTTTCAGCGGTCAATATTTTAGAATAAATTCGGCTTCCACCCAAAGTAACTTTTTTAACAATTGATTGACGTTGGATAGATTTTTCTGGCACTTGAGAATAAAGTGGGGACAAATCCACAGAGACGCCGTGACTCACAAGTTTTGCTAAAACCCTGACCACTCCAGTATGGTCATCAACGCCTTTGGTATTGATGGATATGGCAATATGCTCTTGTTGCTTAAGCGTTTCGCTAATCCATCGAGAACAGTTATTTCCTGCGCCTACCTCAATAAAGATTCTGACACCATCTTCGTAGACACGATGAATAATTCTAGGGAAATCAACCGTTATACAGCAGATTTTGGCGGCGTTATGGGCCAGAGAATTAGTATCTAGCTTAATCGGAGCGTAATTTACTCCAGAATAAAACTGAATATCGGGTACATTTTGGATGGGAATTGTGTGTAATTCAACCAATCCCTCATACTCAGTATTTGTTGGTTCGCAGTGCAATACACTGTCAAAATTGATGGGGAAATATTTGCACTTGAGAGTTTCAATCACTCTTAAGCAAGCTTGCGGATCTCCACCAATTACTACTTCTTCTGGAGTATTGATAAATGACAGATAAACACGTTCTTCCTGCTTTAGGACTTCCTTAACTGTCGATACGGGCGCTTTGAGAACATAGGAAATCCAAAATTTTTCCGAGCGATCGCTTTCTGGCAAACCCCAAAACCTACGTCCCGCTAAACAGGGACCGCATAAATCAGTTCTAAATAGAGGAGAGGACACTAAAGCTTCGCTTAATTTCCCATCATCGCGCCAAATGTCAAGGGCAAACAGCATACTGCTAGCTTCACCCAAGCTATACCCAAATGCAACTTGGGGTTGGACTTGGAAATACTGTCTGAGAATCAGGCTATATAGCACTGCCAAACTGATTCCGGTTTGGCACATTGCTACTCCGTCACCCAAAAATTCTGCCTGTTTCTCTGCTTGTGCTTGAGTGGAAAGTTTTTCTAAACTTCTGGGATAATGAAGTTTCTCGTGCATGACCTGACCTGGATAGGGAGTCAGAGCCGAGAAGCTATCGTAAACTTTAGGAAATAGCTGGAAAATGTTCCGTCCTAGTCCGAGAGCAGAACTAGCCATACCTGGGTAAACAAAGGCAAGTTTACCCTCTTTTCCTAAAGGTTTCGGTGTGAAATAACTGCCAAGTGGTGTTTTCCATTCTCCGCCCGTTTCAAAGCTTTTTTTGATACCTGCGATCGCTAAGTGGATTTCCCGCAATATTTCCTGTTTATGAGAACCGACAATCGCTAGGGTATAAGTCGCCTGGGGCGATTTCCCAAAAGCTGTAAAGGTCTGTGTTGCTGCAACGGATAGATCGTCACCCGTTTCAATCAGATTTTGGAGCGAATGCAACTGTTCGAGCAACGCAGATTGATGATTAGCGGTGAGGGGAAATAGATAGAAGGGCGTTTGTTCCAGATACTTGCTGGGACGCTCTTTTTGGCTCAATTCTTCCGAGAGGATGATGTGAGAATAAGTGCCATCTATGCCTAAGCCGTTAATTGCAGCCACTCTTTTCGACACTTCCGGTTCTAAGAACCAAGTTCTCGATTCGGTGGCGACGTAGAAGGGACTTCCTTGCCACATCTGAGGCAGTTTCGGTCTAGACCACTGGGGAGTCGCAGGAATATACCGATGATACAGGCAGAGGACAGTTTTGATTAAACTCGCCATCCCGGAAGCGGTATAAGTATGACCGATGTTGGCTTTGACGCTTCCCAGGCAACAACTTAAACTCGCTTGGGAAGTCTGATAGGCAGAGAGTAAACCTTTGATTTCGGCTTCATCTTCTGAGGCGACGCCACTGCCAAAAACTTCCAGATACCCGATGTCTGTAGGGTGAATACCCGCTAAATCGAACGCCTGCTGACAAGCTTGTGTGAGTATGCGATCGCTCGTCGATTGATGAGTGGCATTATCCTGAATTAAGCTGATGGCATCAATAACAGCATAAATTCGGTCTTGCTCCTGTTTAGCTGTTTCGTGCCGCTTTAAAATGACGGCACCTGCACCTTCCCCGACCATCCAGCCATTCGCGTTTTCATCAAAGCTTAAGGTAGGAATCCCTTGATTAATTGGTGCTAACTGCTGACGAAATAATACGTTTTCTAATCCACCAGAGAGATCGACAGCGCCGACGACAACAGCATCGACTTCTCCATTAGACAGAAGTAATTGAGCGACTTCTAAAGCTTTAAAAACCGAATTTTCTTCAGCAGAAATGGTGAAGGAAGGGCCAGTGAAATCCCACTGGGCGGAAATGCGACTAGCCATCACATTACCGATGAAGCTGGTGTATCGATTAACTTGCGCCGGAGGATGCAAGCTATCTTTGGCAATGGCTTCCAGTTCGGCAAGTTTTTCGGGAGACAAAGAAATATTCGCTTGTTCCAAGCTTTCTTTGATTTGCCAAGA